>LSNW01000038.1 GCA_001566965.1 Methylothermaceae bacteria B42
CATGGCGTCAAGCTTACCACCCCATCCCTGCCGCCTAAAGGCGTGGGATTTACGGATCCCCTATCGGGGACTTTAAAGACCGATGTTTTGGTTTGAGTGGGCCGTTTGGAGTTCGGTTGCCATTTGGTGGGGGATTCTGCTGCTTCCTTGGCAGCCTTGGCGCATTCGTGAAGTTTTGGAGCCTGATAGCGAAGAGAAGCCCTTTCAATATTCTCAGTTAACCGTTTTAATCCCCGCCAGAAACGAAGCCGATGTCATCGGATCCACGCTGCAATCCCTGGCGCAACATGCGCCAGGGCTGAGGGTAGTAGTGGTCAATGACAATTCCACCGATGCCACCGATGCCGTTGTATCCCAAGTTGAAGGTTTAGATCTCACTTTGGTCCAGGGAAAACCGCTGCCCAAGGGCTGGAGTGGAAAACTCTGGGCATTGGAGCAGGGGGCGGGGTTGGTGGAAACCCCCAAAATATTACTTTTGGACGCTGATATCCAATTGCATCCTGGGATGTTGGCTGCGTTACTGACAAAAATGGACGGGGAACGGCTGGATTTTGTCTCTATCATGGCCCGTTTGCGAATGGAGGGTTTTTGGGAAAAGCTGTTAATGCCGGCCTTCGTTTATTTCTTTAAATTGCTTTATCCTTTTTCTTTGGCTAATAATGCTGCATTGACCCGGTTTGCGGCGGCCGCGGGAGGGTGCATCCTGCTTAAAACTGAAGTCTTAGGCGCGATTGGCGGTTTTGCATCTCTTAAGAATGCTCTGATAGACGATTGCACCTTGGCGCAACGGGTCAAACGGCAAGGTTATCGAACCTGGATAGGTTTATCCCGCGGCGTTGTCAGCCAGCGCCGATATGAGAGCCTGGAACCTATTTGGCGCATGGTGGCGCGGACCGCTTTTACCCAACTTCGTTATTCAATAGCGCTATTGGGCCTGTGCACACTATTGATGGTAACTGCCTTTGGGATTCCCGTGGCGGCCTTGTTTGTTGAAACGACAGCAGTGCCAGCTATCGCTGCTCTGGGGGCAATGATGTTTTCTTACTGGCCGACGTTGCGATATTACCGGTTATCTTTCGGCTGGGGGCTGGCTTTGCCCGTGATTGGGGCCTTATATCTCATGATGGTGTGGGATTCGGCGGTGAGATTTTGGCAAGGGGAACGGAGCCGCTGGAAAGGCCGAGTTTACGCAAGCTAATACTGTATCAGGCTATGAACGGGTAGCGGGAGAAGTTTTTCCCTGCCATCTAAATCCGTTAATTCAATTACGACGGCCAGCGCTAAAACTTCTGCCCCCATTTTTTCCACTAATGCTTTGCTTGCCTTGGCGGTGCCCCCGGTGGCCAGGAGGTCATCCACCAGCAGTACTTTGTCGCCGGGAGCGAAAGCATCGCTATGGGCTTCCAGGGTATCAGTGCCGTATTCCAGTTCATAAGAAACACTCTGGACGTCATAAGGAAGCTTGCCGGGTTTGCGAAGGGGAATGAAACTCGTCCCTAGTTCCCAGGCAGCCAGGGTGCCAAATATAAATCCCCGGGCTTCCATGCCGGCGACGGCAGAAATCGGCTGGCCTATAAAAGGGTGGATCAAGTGATGAACAGCTAGACGCAAGGCCCCGGCATCTTTTACCAGGGGCGTGATATCCCTAAATAGAATGCCAGGTGATGGGAAATCCGGAATATCTCGGATTTTGGCCTGAAGCGCTGCCTGCCAATCGGATGCCATTATGCAATCACCTGAAATTTTTTCTGCTGACGGATGAATCGCTGGATGTTGTTCTCAAT
The DNA here is from genome assembly GCA_001566965.1 of Methylothermaceae bacteria B42. Taxonomy (NCBI): domain Bacteria; kingdom Pseudomonadati; phylum Pseudomonadota; class Gammaproteobacteria; order Methylococcales; family Methylothermaceae; species Methylothermaceae bacteria B42. Next base: position 1,785 of record LSNW01000038.1, read on the forward strand.
ACCGGGAGCATCCAGTTCTGCTTCCGCCAGACATTCTTCACGGCTGCCATGCTCAATATAACGGTCTGGCAGTCCCAAATTGAGTACTGGCAGGAGACAGCGGTGAGCTGCCAGGCATTCATTGACCGCGCTGCCAGCACCGCCCATCACGACATTCTCTTCGACGGTGATAAGAACCTCATGATCGCGGGCCAATTCAAGCACCAGTGCTTCATCCAGCGGTTTGACAAAGCGCATATTGACGACCGTGGCGTCCAGATTTTCTCCCACTTCCAGAGCGGGTGCCACCATGCTGCCAAAGGCGAGAATGGCGATCTGCTTGCCGTGGCGGCGAATTTCTCCCTTGCCGATAGGCAGGGCGGACATTTCCCTCTCCACGGAAGCCCCCATGCCGGTGCCTCGGGGGTATCTGACGGCTACTGGGCCACCGTATTCGACCCCGGTATAGAGCATCTGCCGGCATTCGTTTTCGTCGGCAGGGGCCATTACGACCATGTTGGGAATGCAGCGGAGAAAGCTGAGGTCAAAGCTACCGGCATGGGTGGGACCATCCGGACCCACCAGTCCCGCCCGATCAATGGCGAATAAAACCGGCAAATTCTGGATGGCCACATCGTGAATCAATTGATCATAACCCCGTTGCAGGAAGGTGGAATAAATAGCAACCACTGGTTTAAAACCTTCGCAGGCCATGCCTGCTGCCACGGTGACCGCATGTTGTTCGGCGATGCCGACGTCGAAATAACGCTGCGGGAAGCGCTCGGAAAATGCCACCAGCCCGGACCCTTCCCGCATCGCGGGCGTGATGGCAACCAGCTTGGGTTCCTTTTCCGCCATATCGCACAGCCATTGGCTGAAGATTTGGGTATAGGTAGGTTTTGAGGAGGAGCTTTTGCTGAGATTGTCCTTGCTGGGATCAAAGGGGGATACCCCGTGATAGGCCACGGGATCACGTTCAGCGGGCAAATAACCTTTACCCTTTTTGGTCATAATGTGCAGGAACTGCGGCCCTGACAGCTCCTTGAGATTGGACAGGGTGGTGATTAGGGTTTCCATATCGTGGCCATCAATGGGGCCGATATAGTTAAACCCAAGCTCTTCAAACAGGGTGCCCGGCGCCACCATGCCCTTGACGTGTTCTTCCGCCCTGCGGGCCAGCTCCCAAACCGTGGGAGAGCGTCCCAGAAGCTGTTTGCTTCCCTCTCGCACGGTGGTATAAAGCTTGCTGGATAACACCTTGGCCAGATAATTGGTCATCGCCCCCACATTGGGGGAAATGGACATTTCATTGTCATTGAGGATGACGAGCAAATTGGCATCCAGGGAGCCTGCGTGGTTGAGGGCTTCAAATGCCATGCCGCCCGTTAATCCACCATCTCCGATGATGGCGACAGCGCGTTGGTCCCGATTTTCCAGTTTGGCGGCAATGGCCATGCCCAAAGCGGCGGAAATGGAAGTGCTGGAATGTCCCACGCCGAAACAATCGTATTGACTTTCGGCTCGTTTCGGGAACGGTGTCAATCCACCCTTTTTACGAATGGTGCTGAGCCGGTCCCGGCGCCCGGTAATGATTTTATGGGGATAAGCTTGGTGCCCCACATCCCATACCAACCGGTCATGAGGAGTGTTGAACACATAGTGAAGGGCGATGGTTAGCTCAACGGTTCCCAGTCCTGCGGCCAGGTGTCCCCCTGAACGGCTGACACTCTCCAATAAAAAATGCCGGACTTCTTCCGCCAGGGTTTCCAGTTCCTTTTCATTTAATTGGCGGAGGTCTTCCGGGCCTTCGATACGGCTGAGAAGGGGGTATTTTTTCTGATCAGACATAATTTGAGTCGCAGCAAAAAGATGATTGGCGTGAACGTCACGGAATGTTGTCATTATCCAACGGTGGTGCATCCCTTGCAAGGGTTGTTGATGAACTACTCACCACTTGCCAGTTTGCTTTTCCGGGGGCTGGGAGGAACAACGCCACGGAATGAATGGACGGGTATTTTCTGGGTCTATACCTTAATCCTGATCTTGCTGGGAATGTTCCAGAGCAATACCGATGCCTTCCAAAATGAAGGCTACCAAAATCATGATAAGTCCTGCCCATACTTCGGGTGCCAGGAGCATTAGCAATGCACCCAAAATAATTAGAATAATGCCTATGGTTCGTCTTTGGCGCGTATTTTTCAGCATGGCGTTCGAAGTGACAGAAATGACTAAAAAAGGTTAAGCTGACACCATTGTAGCGCTGTTTTCACCTGTGAATCTAACAATAAGGTGGACTAATATGAAACCCGCAAAAATTGATTTCCATGCCTTAGCGAAAAAAGCGGGGTCCCTTTATACCTTGCCTGATATTTACTATCGGTTGGATGAGCTGATTAAAGAAGGCGATGTGGATTGGCGCAAGATTCGCCAAATCATTCTATTTGATCCGGCGCTGGTTTCGCGAATACTGAGACTGGCTGGCAGCCAACAAGACGGAGCAGAACCTGATAATGCTATCCGCTCGATCACCAGTTTTCTCCATCGCATCGATTTGCGGGAAATGCAGGATTTACTTCTGGCTGCGGTCACCGCCGAGACCTTTCAGCGGATTTCCCCGGATCTTTTGGATATGGAGGATTTTTGGTATCACAGTGTCTATACTGCGCTGATTGCACGCTTTTTGGCCAGGCGTTGCCATCTTTTCCTCCGGGAAAGAATGTTTACCGTGGGTCTTCTCCATGACCTTGGCCTTTTGGTTCTATATCAACAATTTCCGGAGTATGCGGCCGAACTTCGGCTCGAAACGGAAAAAGCGAACCGCAACTTGGATTCGGCCGAGCGACGGCTTTTGGGCTTCTCCCATGGAGAGTTGGGGGCTGCGTTATTCAACCAATGGCGTTTGCCGAAAATTTATCAGGCGGTGTCAAGATACCACCATATTCCCTCTGCGGCTGACAATTTTCCCAAGGAAGTAGCTTTGATTCATCTTGCCGATGTCGCCGCCAGCCGCGTGGAACCAGGGGATAAATTAAAGAATCACGCCATTACGCCCGATCCGTGGGCTTTTCAATTCACCGGGTTGGGCGAGAGTGACTTGCAAGCCGCATTAGAACATGCAAACTTGCAGTTTTTTGGGGTTTTGGAGACCATAACCCCGGGCGGATTGGGAATACATTGAATTCATAAGTTGAGGGGAATGATTATGAGTCAGGATGCACAGCAACCGGAAAATACTAGCGAAGAAACACAAACTTCTGCGGAACAAGCAGAAGTCAAACAAGCGGAAATAGAAAAACTGCAAGCCTCGGTCAAAGAGGCCATGGAAACGGCAGAGGACGTCCGGGAGGAGGTTCGCCGCTTGACCATGGAGGCCTTGGCGGAAGGGAAATTGGACGCCAGCCAGGTCAGGTCGGTGATCCAGGCGGTGATAGAAGGTGCCAGCAGCGGCATGGAGGCCCATGGTCCAAAAGCGAAGGCGGCCCTTGAGGAAGCTGTCAAAGGTTTGGAAGACGGGCTAATCAAGGCTGCGGAAGCGACCAAGTTGGCTTTGGAAGAAGCCACGAGCCGCGCCCAGGATTTTACCGAGCAGGAAGTCAAACAAGCAGTGGATCAATTGATTAACCTGGAGCGTCATTTTGTCGATGTCTTGACAGAGCTTGCGCAAAAGGGCTCCGAACAGGCCCGGGAAACCCTCGAAGATCTAGCCCGCCATGCCCGTAATAGCGGCACGGCAATCGGTGAATACATGGCGGAAGTGATGGAATCCTTGCCTAAGAAATTGCAGGAAGCTGGCGAATGGGGCTTTAAAGCAGGAGTTGCAACGGCACGTAATACCGGTGCGCAATTGGCTGCCATTACCAGTGGTTTTCTTGCAGGTTTGGCGGATGTGTTGGACCGGCAAGCAAAAAAACTAAAACAAGACAAATCCTGACCATTTGATGCTATGGGAAGCCGTCAGCGCCGTTCACGACCTCGGCCGCCTGTATGATCTGACCACGATTCTTCTGCGCTACGGCTTTGCCGGTTTTGTGCGGCGAATGGGGTTGGCCCATGCCTTTGAGCAGGCTGGCCGGGTGTTGCACTGGAAAGGCGTGGAAGAGCTGGTTCAACTGGATACGCCTCAGCGAATACGGCGGGCCCTGGAAGAAATGGGCCCGACATTTATCAAATTGGGCCAGATTTTGGCGACCCGGGTGGATTTGTTCCCACCCGATTGGATTGCTGAATTCGAAAAGCTTCAGGATGAAGTACCCCCGCTTCCTTTCGAGCAAATTCGTCCGCAACTGGAAGAAGATCTCGGCGCGCCGGTGGATACCGTGTTCGCCAAGTTCGAAACCGAAGCTTTGGCGGCGGCTTCTTTGGCTCAGGTCCACCGCGCCCGGCTATTCAGTGGCGAAGAGGTCATCGTCAAGATTCGTCGTCCTGGTGTCGTGGAACTGGTGGAGGCTGATCTCCGCTTGTTGGCGCGGTTAGCCCGGATTGCCGAAAGCGAAGTGAAGGAACTTCGCCGTTACCGCCCTCTGGAGATCATGCATCAGTTCACCGTTTCCTTGCGGCGAGAAATGGACTTTGAAAACGAATGCCGCAACGCCGAGCGCATGGCCCGGAATTTTGCCGGCAACCCCTGGATTGTCATTCCCAAGGTCTATTGGGAGTGGAGTTGCGAACGCCTCAACGTTCAGGAGTATATTGACGGGATTCCAGGGCGCAAGCTGCAACTGGCGGAAGCGGCGGGGCTCAACCGCAAGATACTGGCGCGCCGCGGCGCCGATGCAGTACTCAAGATGATTCTCATCGACGGTTTTTTCCACGCCGATCCCCATCCTGGCAATATTATCTTTTTGCCCGGTAACCGCTTGGCGTTCATCGATTTTGGCATGGTAGGGCGGTTGTCCGAGGCGCGCCGTTATCAGATTGTCGATATGCTGGCGGCGGTGATTGACCGGGATGCGCGCACGGCGGTCAATGTGTTGCTGGATTGGGCCGGGGATGTGCACGTGGATATAGATGCCCTGCTGATTGACGTGGATGTATTCATAGATACTTACCATGGCCTGCCTTTAAAACAATTAAAAATCGCCAATATTCTTACCGATTTGACCAATTTGATGCGCGATTATCATTTGGTGTTGCCTGCAGATTTGGCCTTGCTGTTCAAGGCACTGCTGACATTGGATGGCATGGGTAGGCAAGTAGATCCTGATTTTGATCTCATTCTCGCCGCCACCCCTCACGTGCGCCGCGCCCTGTTTGGCCGATACCGGCCGGATGTTCTGCTTAAACGGGGTTGGCGAACAGCCTCCGATGTCATGGATATTGTCGCCGCCTTGCCCTACGATATGCGGCGGTTGATCAAGGCCATCCGCACGGGCAGTTTGCGCTTCAATGTCGATCTCAATCAGCTCGATTATTTTAGTTGGATTATCGACCGTGCTGCCAGCCGTTTGACGGTGGGGATGGTGACTTCTTCACTAATTATCGGTTCTTCCATTGTCATGACTGTTCCCGGCGGCCCGACTTTATGGGGGTTGCCGATGCTCGGCGTACTGGGGTTTGCCGGGGCAGGCATTGGTGGCGTTTGGTTGTTGATTTCCATTTGGCGTGGCGGGCATCTGCGCCACGGAGAAGAGATGGAAGATTAAGCGCGCTTTGAATTTTCAAAACGCGCTTAATAATGAAATTACCCTATCACATTCACGCCAAACACCGTGGCAGCCAGTATCAAATAACAAATCACGGCTATGCCGGCATGGGCGGCAAGGAGCCCTTTGGGTACTACGCCGGTTTTATGCCTTTTGATCGCGGCCATGACGCCCAAAACAACGATAACGACCACCAGGGCAATGTTGATATAAACTCGGGTGTCACCCGTCAAAGCGGCGCCAATTGCCAACACCGCGCCCAAAACCGCCATGCCTGCGTGGGTCAGGGTGAAAGAACGCTGCGTTGGAATGCCTTTGAATAAATCGATAGCCAAAACCAGGCCCAATGCCGCGGCAATGGTGAATGCTGCCAGAGAAGCGGTTAAAAATACCATCTTATTCACCTCCTTATGGGTTTCGATGATTGTCAGAATCTTGCGAATGCGAGTTTCCGGAAAACAAATCAGTAAACAACACACCAATAATTTTCCCGTCAGGCAATTATATCGAAGCAAAGATTAAGTCAATAGTTTTCTCCCGGCTAAATCCATTGACTTTGTCAGGAAATAAGGTTTAGACTCGAATTGTCAGTCACCCAAGATAGGAGGGACAGCTATGAACAGAGACGAATGTATCAAACTTTGCCTCGAGTGCGCCATCGATTGCGAAATTTGCCTGGATAAGATGTTGGATATCTATATGAAGGGCGAGTCATCATCGTGTTGCGGTTCCGAGCATTCCCATAGCGAATGTCCCCGTTGTTGCCGGGAATGTCTGCAAGTCTGCCTGATGTGCGCCCAGGCGATGGCAAGGGAGAGCCGCTGGTCGAAACAGATTTGCCAACTGTGCGCGGATATCTGCGAGTGGTGCGCAGAGGAATGTGAAAAACACAGCCACGATCATTGTAAAAAGTGCGCGGAAAGCTGCCGCAAGTGCGCCGAGGCTTGCCGGCAAATGGCGGCTTGAAACTTATAGTATTGGCCGATAAAAAAAGGGCAGCCCAGGCTGCCCTTTTTGTTTGGAGCTGTACAGAGGTTATTCTTCTCCCATAAAACCCAGCAAGTGCAGCAGGCTGGTGAAAAGATTATAAATGGCGACGTACAAGGTTACCGTGGCGAGAATGTAATTGGTTTCTCCACCGTGAATAATCTGGCTGGTCTCAAACAAAATCAGCGCTGCCATCAGCACAACAAACATAGCCGAAACCGCCAGGGAAAGCGCGGGCAGGTGAAAGAAAATCGCCGCCAGGCCAGCCAAAAAAGCGACCAGGATTCCGGCAAACAGGAATCCACCCAGAAAGCTAAAATCCTTGCGGGAAATCAAGGCATAGGCGGACATGCCTAAAAAGGTCAGACCCGTGCCGCCCAGGGCGGTCATGACAATCTGGTGGCCGTTGGGAATGAACTTCAGATACATGGTCAAAATGGGCCCCAGAGTCATGCCCATGAATCCGGTGAGCAAAAAGACAAACAACAGGCCCCAGGCGCTGTTGCTGAATTTCTGGGTCAAGAACAACAATCCGAAATAACCCACCAGAGTAATGATTATTCCTGGATGGGGCAGGTTGAGGGCCATGGATAAGCCAGCAGTGAAGGCGCTGAATAGTAAGGTCATGGCCAGCAGGGCATAAGTATTTCTCAGTACCTTGTTGGTTTCCAGGACACGGGTTTGGGGTTGGCGCAAAGCGCGAACTCTATCTACCATCGGGATGATCCCTCCTTATGTGAATTGTGATTGGTGAAACCTAAATTCTGCAAGTGTTTCGGCATTCGGCTGCCAAATCAAGCCTTTATGCTGCGTTGGCTGCACCAATATTATGCTCGAAGTAGCGCTGCTACTCCTGCGCGAAAATTGGCTTGCCGCCTTGCCTAAAGCTTTGCTTGACACCCTCGGTGCTCGAATCACTTGCAAAATTTAGGTGAAATTTTAGCCTAAGGCGCATGATAACTTATGTTACATGCAAACCCAATAAAACTACTTGCTTCTAAGATTCTATGCGGCAAAGACGTTCTAATCATTATAGGCATGTAAACAATAAGCAATTTTTTCCTGCTCTGTGAGATCAGGGCTAAAATTCAGAGTGCTCCGAAAGAATGGATTTTGTCTTTGCCTGAATCTCTTTGAAAACGTAAATCAATTTTAGTTCACCGGCTTAGGGTGACTCGGCCAGGGCTCCGTCATCTATTCAAGCCGGGGCAGGTGGTCTGCTTCGAAAAACGCCGTGAATACTTTCTTGCTACGCAGTCCTGCCCAAACTTCCCTGTTTGGGCGCTTGCCCGGCTGCGAAAGTTCACTGGACTTTTGGTCCGGCTCGCCCCTGTAGGCTCCACGCCGGCCTCCCTGCCGGTGAGGCTTTCGAAGCAGACCACCTGCCCCAGCAATCAATACTCTACGTGTTTAAATGATGTGGCTCTGGGCTCACCGGTTATGGGTTTGCGTTTATTTCCGTAACAAGGGATAATTCTCCTCCTAAGTCATCAGCGATCTTCTTGACTGAAAAATTATGGTGGGCCGCGTCGGTCCCCCCGCAACGATAGGCTGTGAACCCCGCCAGGCCCGGAAGGGAGCAACGGTAACAGCTGATTCGTGTGCCGGGGTGCGGCTGGCGCGATCCACCTCCCTTATCCTTTAAGAGCTTTGAATGAGCTATCAAGCCCTGGCCCGCAAATGGCGGCCGCGCCGGTTCTCTGAAATTACCGGGCAATCCCATGTCGTACGGGCGCTGACCAATGCCCTGACCTTCGAACGCATGCACCATGCCTATTTGTTTACTGGTACCCGTGGCGTGGGCAAGACAACAGTGGCCAGGATTCTCGCCAAAGCCCTCAACTGTGAGCATTTAGAAAACGCGGAACCATGCTGCCAATGTCAGGTTTGCCAGGAAGTCGATGCGGGGCAGTTTGTGGATCTGATCGAGGTGGATGCCGCTTCCCGCACCAAAGTAGAAGATACCCGCGAACTGCTGGAAAACGCCCAATACGCCCCCAGCCGCGGCCAATATAAAATTTACCTGATTGACGAAGTCCACATGCTCTCTGGTCACAGCTTCAACGCTTTGCTCAAGACCTTGGAAGAGCCGCCGCCCCACGTCAAATTTTTACTCGCCACCACCGATCCGCAAAAAATTCCGGTGACGGTGCTGTCGCGCTGCCTGCAGTTTAATTTGAAAAAATTGCTGCCCGATCAGATAGAAGCCCGCTTGGCTTTTATTCTGAAAGCGGAAAGCATTCCATTTGAAGCCGAGGCCCTACAAGTACTGGCCCGAGCCGCCGATGGCAGCCTTCGCGATGCTTTGAGCCTGCTGGACCAGGCCATTGTTTTTGGTGGTGGCCAAGTCAACACGGCGGAGGTGGAAGCCATGTTGGGCGGAGTGGCGCGCCGTTCTTTGAAGGGTTTGGTGGAATCGTTGGCGGCGGGGGACGCTCAACAAGTGATGAATGAAGTCGAGGGATTGGCTGCCAATGCCCCGGATTTTACGGAGGTCCTCAAAGAACTCCTCGATCTTCTCTATCGCATTGCGCTGGCGCAGCAACTGCCGGAAACCGTACATCGGGACGACGACGGGGAATGGCTTATGAGGCAAGCTCAGGCAACGTCTCCCGAGGATGTTCAGCTCTATTATCAGATTGGATTGATTGGCCAAAAAGACTTGCCCTGGGCGCCGGATCCAAGGGTAGGGCTGGAGATGGTGCTGCTCAGAATGCTGGCGTTCCGTCCAGTGGCATCAGAAAGAGAAGTCCCGCCAGTGGAATCACCACGGCAGGTTTCCCCGGCACCCAATGCCGCTGTTGAGACTCGGGTATCCAAGGACGCAATCCCAGCGGCAACGGAAACCGATTGGCCGAAATTGGTCAATCAGTTGTCATTATCGCCAGGCGCCAAGGAACTGGCCCACTATTGCACGGTGGAAACCCAAACCGATGAGCGTTGGGTATTGCTGCTCAATCCCCAGCACGATCACGTGTTGACCGAGCGCCGCCAGTCAGGACTGGAAAAAGCCCTGCGGGCCAAGTTGGGTAAGCCAGTAAAATTGCAAATCAAGTTGGCTGAAAGCAGCCAGGAAACCCCGGCGGTATTGCGCGAACGCCAGCATCAGGAAAAGATCGAGGCCGCCGAGCAGGCGATCGCCGAGGATGAAACAGTACGGGCATTAATGGAAACTTTTGACGCCAAAATCGTCCCAGGTTCCACGAAACCGGTAGAATAATCGTGATAGAAATTGGATTGCCGAGGAAATTATGATGAAAAACCCACTGGGAGCCTTGATGCAACAGGCTCAGGAAATGCAGGAGAAATTCCAGAAAGCCCAGGAAGAACTGGCCAGGGCGGAAGTCCAGGGCGAAGCAGGCGGCGGGCTGGTAAAAGTGGTCATGAATGGCAAGCGCGAAGTGCTTCGGCTATCCATTGATGACAGCCTGTTCAAGGAGGAGGACAAGGAAATTTTGGAAGATCTCGTAGCCGCGGCGGTCAACGATGCTGTGCATAAAGTCGCCCAACTCAAGCAGGAAAAGATGTCCGAACTGACCGGAGGCATTCAACTCCCCGGCGGCATGAATCTGCCTTTCTGATATTGCCGTGGAACAGGGCGATTGTCTCCAGCGCTTGATGCAGGCGCTGTGCTGTCTGCCGGGCGTGGGCCCGAAATCGGCCCAGCGCATGGCGTTTCACCTGCTTCAGCACGACCGGCAGGGCGCCGGCCAGTTGGTTCAATCTCTCTCCGAAGCGCTGGAAAATATCCGCCGCTGCAATCTTTGCCGAACCTTGACCGAGCGGGAAATCTGCGCCATCTGCAGTAATCCGGCCCGGGACCGCCAGCAATTGTGCGTCGTGGAAACCCCGGCTGATGTGTTGGCCATCAACCAGGCGACTGTCTTCAATGGCCTTTTCTTCGTTCTCCATGGACACTTGTCCCCCCTCGATGGCGTTGGTCCCCAAGATCTCGGGCTGGACAAGCTGGCCCGGCGCCTCGGGAAGGGAGAGATAAAAGAACTCATTCTCGCCACCAACTCCACCGTGGAAGGCGAAGCCACCGCCCACTACATCTCCGAACTGGCCCGCAATAGCGGAGTCTCCGTCAGCCGCATCGCCCACGGCGTGCCTGTGGGAGGTGAGTTGGAATATCTGGACGCCAATACCTTGGCCTATGCCTTCAACGGCCGTCGGGCGATATAAGCATTGTGTGTTCTTAGCTGCCGCGATGCAGGCATTTATTGATGGGGAAGACGGCAATATCCGTCGCCCTTAGGCAACCGATCTTTTTTGCTTGACATCCCCCCCCCCCCATGTGATCCATAATCCAACTTGCGGAATGTAATTCATTTCTGATAGCAAGGAGGGGAATTATGGTAATTCAACGCATTTCAGTTATAGCCGCACTTTTCACCTTGGTGTTTGCAAATACTGGTTTTAGCGAAGAAGCGACGCGGGCCAAAGACTATGCTTATTTTAAAGACACTACGATTTGGCCTTCGTTGGATATCAATGTTTGTTGGGAAAGGCAAACAGATCCAAAATGGAATAACACCAAAGAAAACCGGGAGCTTGTCCGCAAGGCAATTAAACGAACCTGGGAAAAGGCATCATTAGTGCGATTTGTGGGATGGGGATGGTGCCCGGCAGGTTACTTTTATGGGGTGAGAATCAGCATGGGTGGAGCCGACGTTGCCCCAAATAGTTATGGACTTGGTGTAGAACTATTGAGATTTCATCCAATAAAAAATAAACGGGGAGTATATCTGGATTTTAACTTGAACAAAAGACCTTATTTTGGGTGGTTTGGGACACCTTTGAAGGATAAGTGTTTGGAAAATGGATTTAATCTGAAAGAATGCATAGAGTTTACTGCAGTCCATGAGTTTGGACATGTATTAGGGCTTTCTCATGAACATAATAGACCGGATGATCCTCTTTTTGATCCAATCAGTTTATGCCATACGGATGATGCTGAACGTCTCAATGTATATGGTAACACACTTTTTACTGAATATGATCCTGATTCCATCATGAATTATTGTAGGCAGAAGTATTTTGGAGACAGTACTTTAAGCAAAATGGATGAATTTGCTGTAAAAGTATATTATGGAAATATTCCTGAATTTAATGCAAATACAAATTATTTAGACATCCCACGAGTTGAAGTTGGAAATGTAGGGTTTTTCGCCTTGCTGAAGCATGAAGGGGGTGGAGTATTTAGCTTGCTGCGGGCAGGTAGAACCACTGAAACGTCTAGTGTAATAACCAAATATAATTATCCAGTGCTGATTCTACCAATGGTGAAGTTCGTTGCAAATGGCAAGGTAACGGCAGTCTATAAAGCAAGACTACGCCGTAGAAGTGACGGGAGGTTTAAAATTGAAGGGTTTGACCCCAAAAGAGTGCATCCTTGTACAAAGTATCCAGAAGTTAATACTGCTAATTGTTATGAGTGATATATCAGGCGCATGAACAATTCATTTACAATAATTGGAATTTTAAATAAAGTGCAACATGTGGCTTCGTAACTTATCAGTGTTTTGATTAAGGTTTTTTAAGGTTGATAAAATATCCAACTACAAGAGTAATCTATCCCTTGGTTTTTCCGAGGGATAGATTGCTGATTAAGCGATAAATGGAATAAAAAATGACCAATCTATCTAAGTTTGATTGTTGGTTTTTACTATTAATATTCACGATTTCTTTGATTTTAGCTGTGGTATGGGGATTCCCTGAGAAGAGTTTAGGGTATGGATTTGATTTAAGGGCGGGAGGGATAAGAAGTATAGTGGGGTTTATTGTATATTTCATTATCTTAAGCTCCTTTACTTCTATAATATTTGTATTGGAGAAAAGATTTGTAGACCGTGTCTTTTTCAGGAAGTATTTGATTTATTGGCTGATTGCCACCCCTATGGCATTATTATTGGGTCGTTGGCTTATCTCTGGCGGTCCTGTATTTCCCTTTAAAAATATATATTTTGTTATTCTAATTGTGGTTTTGTCAGTATTTTTTATATCGATTATTATGCTTCTGCCGTTAATCCAAAGATATAATATTTTGGGTAGAATTGGAAAATGGATGAAGCATTAAGTAGGTAGGGCATGGTTGATGCGTTTAAAAATAGACTCTTTGAGAGCAGATTTGTAATAAAATATGTTATTCCATGTTTTATTGGACAGGCCAAATTTATTTCTGAATATTATTGTGGTTTTGGCAATTTTGTTGTCAATGTGCTGTGAAATACCAAGATTGGATCTTTTTGATACACCTATAGGCAGCGTCAAGGATATTAATAAGAATCTTAGAGCGTTTTTATCTTTTGTGGTTTATTTTGTTGTGCTTAGTGTGTTTATGATTATACCATTTTATGCAAATAATAAATTCAAAAATAAGCTCTTTTTTAGAGTCTATTGTGTTTATTGGTTTATTGCCGCGCCTTTAGCATTTTCATGCCTTATGGCTCTACTGTCTCCAACTGGCAAGGGTGATATTTCAGCCAATATTACATGGGGTGAAATCAAGGATCTAATTATGATTTTTTTGTGGTCAATGGCCTTGTTTTGCTGGATTCCATTATTGCCAGCTATAGTTCAGAGGTATAATTTGCTTTCCTTTTTAAAAGGAAATGTGAGGTAGCTGAAGTTAGGTGTGCTGCTTTTTTTTTATTTTATTTTTTGATGTTATTTCCGGCAGCTATTCAGTACGCTTATTTTTGAATACTATCAAGTGGCTAGGATATTTTCGGCAGCTTTTCCCTGAGTTTCAAATAACGCCTGTACCGGCCTTGATCTATTTTCCCTTGTAGCACGGCTTTACGAACGGCGCAGCCTTGGTCGTTGACATGGCGGCAGTCGTTGAAGCGGCAGTGGGGGATGTGGGGGCGGAATTCCTTGTAGCCATGCGCCAGTTGTTTCTCGTCGATGTCCGCCAAGCCAAATACTGCTACGCCTGGGGTGTCAATCAAGTCACCGCCTTCGGGTAAATGGAACAGCATGGCGGTGGTGGTTGTGTGGCGGCCCCGGTGTGTTCCCTTGGATAGTTCGCCTACACGGATTTCTTTGTCGGGAACCAGCCAGTGCAGCAATGAGGATTTGCCTACTCCGGATTGTCCGGCGAGCATGGAGGTTTTGCAGCGCATTGAAGACTTGAGCTTCTCCATGCCTTCGCCGGTTTTGGCGCTCAGGTAATGGAATGGATATAGTTCCAGATAAGACTTGAGTTCTTTTTCCAGGGACTTTCGGTCATCTGTCAAATCAATTTTGTTGAAAAGAATGATGGGCGTGATGCCGCGGTTTTCACAAACCACCAGATATTGGTCGACCAATAAAAGGTCATATAGGGGTTGCGGCGCGATGACAATAAAAACTTGGTCGATATTGGCGGCGGTGGGTCTGAGTTTTCCTCCCCGGGCAGGACGGACCAGGAGGGTTTTGCGGGGAAGAATCTCGACAATGCGGCCGTGCCGGGCATCGGTTTGTTCCCAGCGCACCCAGTCTCCAACGCAGGGTTGATCCAGGCGCCGCAGGGCATTGCACAAGAAAATTTGCCCGGTTTCCTCTTCCACCGCCCAGTTTTTGCCAAAATGGGCGATGACCCGGCCTGTGCGAACTTCGCCCATCAATTCAATGACCGCGGCAGAAAAGCATCACTTTTCCGGCGCGAATCAAGATTAACCATCAGGCGCTCTGCTGAACCTGCTTTAAATGTTCAATCCGAATGGCCGCCGGGGGGTGGCTGTAGTGAAAGGCGGAATAAAGCGGGTCTGGCGTCAAGGTGGCGGCATTGTCCCGGTAAAGTTTGACCAGCGCCCGGGTCAGGGCATTGGCGTCACACATGGAAGCGGCGAATTCATCGGCTTCGAATTCGTATTTGCGTTGAATGGCCGCCATGAGGGGCTGCAAAAACGTGCTGAAAACCGGCATGGCGAGCATGAATAACAATAACGCGGTAGCGTTGGAGGGACGGGATACGCCGAGTCCTTCGTAAAACCACGGTTGTTGAGCCAGCCAGCCGAGGAGGGCAAAACCGATCAGGCTCAGAACCGCGCTGGTTATCAGCATTTTGATGACATGCTTGCGCTTGTAATGACCCAGTTCATGGGCTAGAACGGCTTCCAGTTCCTCAGGCTCCAGCGCTTCCACCAAAGTATCGAAAAAAACGATGCGTTTGTTGTTACCAAGTCCAGTGAAATAAGCATTCCCGTGACCGGAGCGGCGGGAACCGTCCATGACAAAAATGCCTTTACTGTGAAAGCCGCAGCGTTCCAAAAGTCGTTGAATGCGGTCCTTCAGATTTTGATCGTCGAGAGGATCGAATTTATTGAATAATGGCGCAATCAAAGTGGGATAGGCCCAGCTCATGAGGAGTGAAAATGCCATCAAGATCGCCCAGGCCAGCAGCCACCAGAGATTACCGGTACTCTCCATTACCCACAGCACCAAGGCCAGCAGTGGGGCACCGATGGCCAGGCTAAGAGCAGTTTGCAGGGCCAGGTCCTTGATGAATTGGGCAGGCGTGGTGCGGTTGAAACCGAAACGTTCTTCAATGACAAACGTCTGATAAATTTGTAGCGGCAATTCAAACAGCGCCATCAGAAAAAAAACCGAGAGAATCAAGGCAACACCATGGGCGATGGGGCCTAAATCAAAGCGTGACCAAAATTGGTCTATCGCATCGATACCACCCCCGAGCGTAAATAAAAGTAATAGCGCGGTGCTGAGAATTCGATTAACGTCGATGATTTTTAGCTTGGCAAGGGTGTAGTCGGCTGCTTTTTGATGGGCTTCCAGCGTGATGGTGTCTTGAAAAGGTTCGGGGACCTGGCCCTGGTGGGCGAGGACGTGATCGCGGTGACGGCGCGCCAACCAGAATTCAATGGCAAAGGAAGCCGTTAAAGCCAATAAGAAAAAGACGGTAAAGGTATTCATTATTTCTTGCTGCACCATGGTAAATAATCCGTACAGCTTAGCCTTTGCTAGAATGCCTGACAAGGGGAGTAAAAAATACCGGCGGGAAAGGAGGCGTTGCGTATTTTATTTTTTCAGTAAGCGGCAGATGTTGTTATTAACCGGAATATCTTAAGGAAAAACGATGGCCCAAAACAAAGACAATTTGATCTGGATTGATCTGGAAATGACCGGATTGGACCCGGATCGTGACCGAATTATCGAAATTGCAACGGTGGTGACCGACAAAGACCTGAATGTCCTGGCCACGGGACCGGTGTTGGCGATTCGCCAGCCAGAGGAAGCACTCGCCGCCATGGATGATTGGAATCGTAAACACCACAGCGAATCGGGTTTGTTGGACCGCATCCGCAAAAGCGGCGTTGATATCAAAGAGGCGCAACAACGCACCCTGACCTTTTTGCAGGCCTGGGTGCCCGCTGGGGAATCCCCCATGTGCGGCAACAGTATTTGCCAGGACCGGCGTTTTCTTTATCGCGGCATGCCGGAATTGGAAGCTTATTTCCACTATCGCAATCTGGATGTGTCCACCCTAAAAGAACTGGCGGATCGTTGGGCACCGCAATTAAAGGAGGGCTTCAAAAAGAAAAATGCCCACGAGGCATTGGCGGATATTTTGGAGTCCATCGAGGAATTGAAGTATTACCGCGAACACTTCATTCGGTATTGATTCAAGTCTGAACCCCTCGCTTTGGGTATCGTCTGAATAAAGACCCACCTCTTTCAAAGTGGTATAATTCCAAAAATTTGCCGGCGATTGCCGCCGTGTGTGTTGATTCCTTGATGGAACTTAAGTTTTTATGTCTGAATTCGCCAAAGAAATTATCCCCGTCAATCTCGAAGACGAAATGAAGCAATCCTACCTCGATTACGCCATGAGCGTGATTGTGGGCAGGGCATTACCCGATGTGCGCGACGGCCTCAAGCCGGTGCACCGGCGCGTGCTGTTTTCCATGCATGAGCTGGGCAATGACTGGAACCGGCCCTATAAAAAGTCGGCCCGGGTTGTCGGGGATGTTATCGGTAAATATCATCCTCATGGCGATACCGCGGTCTATGACACCATTGTCCGCATGGCTCAGCCGTTTTCCATGCGTTATGTGTTGATTGACGGGCAGGGTAACTTTGGCTCGGTGGATGGCGATCCCCCGGCGGCGATGCGTTATACCGAAATCCGCATGTCCCGGATTGCCCATGAACTGCTGGCCGATCTGGAGAAAGAGACCGTCGATTTTATCCCTAACTACGACGAATCCGAACACGAACCCGTGGTTTTGCCGGCCAAGGTGCCCAATCTGCTGGTTAACGGTTCGGCGGGGATTGCGGTGGGGATGGCCACGAATATTCCGCCGCATAATTTGACCGAAGTCATTAATGGCGTGCTGGCGTTGATTGATGATCCGTCAATTACCATTGATGGCCTGATGCGGCACATTCCCGGCCCGGATTTTCCCACCGGCGCGATTATCAATGGCGCCAAGGGGATTCGCCAGGCCTATGAAACGGGGCGGGGGCGGATTTATCTGCGTGCCTGTTCCCATGTGGAAACCAGCAAGGACAGCGGCCGCCAAAGTATTGTCGTGACCGAGCTGCCCTACCAGGTCAACAAGGCCCGCCTGATTGAAAAAATCGCCGCCTTGGTAAAGGATGGCAAGCTGGAAGGCATCTCCGCCCTGCGCGACGAGTCCGACAAGGATGGCATGCGCATGGTGATTGAATTGCGCCGCGGGGAACAGCCGGATGTGGTGCTGAACAATCTCTATCAGCATACCCAGCTGCAAAACGTATTCGGCATCAACATGGTGGCGCTGGTGGACGGCCGGCCCGGGTGCCTGAATCTCAAGGAAATCCTGGAAGCCTTCGTTGATCACCGGCGAGAAGTCGTTACCCGCCGCACCCTATTTGAATTGCGCAAGGCCCGCGAAAGGGTTCACGTATTGGAAGGCTTGGCTGTCGCTTTGGCCAATATCGACGAAATTATCGAGCTGATCAAATCCTCTCCCAGCCCCAAGGAAGCGAAAGAGGGCTTGCTGTCGCGGGTATGGCGGCCTGGGGTGGTGGAATCCTACCTCCAGCGGGCCGATGCCGCCCGCACCCGGCCGGAAGATCTGGAAGAAGGATACGGGCTTGGGGACGATGGCTACCGTCTGTCGCCGGTTCAGGCACAAGCGATTCTGGATCTGCGTCTGCACCGCCTCACCGGCCTGGAGCAGGACAAAATTATCGAGGAATACCAGAATCTTCTGGAAAAAATCGACGAATTGCTGGCGATTTTAGGCAGTGACGCCAGGTTGCTGGAAGTCATCCGCGAAGAGCTGATTGCCATTCGCGATCAATTTGGCGACGAGCGCCGCACCGAAATCCTAGAGGACCAATTGAGTTTGTCGGTGGAAGACTTGATTACCGAAGAGGATGTGGTGGTGACTTTGACCCACGCTGGCTATGCCAAGGCCCAACCGCTATCGGTCTATCAGGCCCAGCGCCGGGGCGGTCGGGGGAAAGCGGCGGCGGCCACCAAGGAAGAGGATTTCGTCGAAAAACTTTTGATCGCCAATACCCACGATACCCTGTTGTGTTTCTCTAGTTTGGGTAAGGTTTACGGCCTCAAGGTTTATGAATTGCCGATAGCGAGCCGGACATCGAGAGGCAAGCCCATTGTCAATTTGCTACCGCTGGAAGCCAATGAAAGGATTAACGCGGTCCTCCCGGTTAAGGATTTCAGCGCCGGGGGATTTATCTTTATGGCGACTGCCGCGGGCGTGGTCAAGAAAACCCCGCTCAAGGAATTCGAAAACCTGCGCAGCAACGGCAAGATCGCCATTGATTTGAAGCCCAAAGACAAGCTGGTGAAAGCTACCCTCACCGATGGACAGCAGAATGTAATGCTGTTTTCCAGCGGCGGCAAGGCGATTTGCTTTAACGAATCGGAAGTCCGGTCCATGGGCCGCACCGCCGGCGGCGTCCGGGGGATGAAGCTGCCTGAGGGGGACAAAGTGATCGCTCTGATCATTGGCACCGAAGGCACGGTATTGACCGTCACCGAGAATGGCTATGGCAAACGTACTCAACTGGATGAATTCCCCCGCCACCGGCGCGGTGGTCAGGGTGTGATTGCCATTCAGACCTCAGAGCGTAACGGTGCCCTGGTGGCGGCGGTACTGGTCCAGGACGACGATGAAATTATGCTGATTACCACCGGCGGCACATTGGTCCGCACCCGGGTCAGCGAAATTCCGGTATTGGGCAGGAATACCCAGGGTGTGCGGATTATCCGCTTGAGTGGTGGTGAAAAGCTGGTGGGCGTTGACCGGATCGAAAGCCTGCCGGAAGAAGAGTAATCGCCTGGGAAAGAAGGCTTTCCCTTCCATTCCCTGGGAAATAGGTTTATTGATTGTTCCATCAAGATAGGAAGTAACTATTAATGAGAGTCTATAACTTCAGCGCCGGCCCTTCGATGTTGCCTGAAGCGGTATTGGAGCGGGCCCGGGATGAAATGCTGGATTATCAGGGCAGTGGTATGTCGGTGATGGAAATAAGTCACCGCAGCAAGCAGTTTATCGACATCGCCGAACGTACCGAGGCAAATTTGCGGGATTTGCTGGGCATTTCCAACGATTACCACTGTCTTTTCCTACAAGGGGGGGCGACTGGGCAGTTTGCCGCTATCCCGATGAATTTATTGGGAGATAAGCGCTCGACCTGTTACGTTTTGACCGGTTCTTGGTCGAAAAAAGCAGCATCGGAAGCCAAGGCATTCTCTGACGTGAAAATTGCCGCCAGCAGCGAAGAGGAGCGCTTCACCACCATTCCCGATCCCTCGGGGTGGCAAGTAGATACGGATGCCGCCTATTTGCATTACACCTCCAACGAAACCATTCACGGGGTGGAATTTCCGTTTGTGCCGGAAGTCTCGCTGCCACTGGTGACGGATATGTCCTCTAATATTTTGTCCCGGCCGGTGGAGGTTGACCGGTTTGGGCTGATTTACGCAGGCGCCCAGAAAAATATGGGGCCGGCGGGGATTACGGTGGTGATTGTACGCAAGGATTTGATCCAAACCCCGTTGTTGGGCACGCCGTCTGTCCTGGATTACAGAAAACAGGCGGAGGCGGGCTCCATGCTCAATACCCCGCCTACATATAATTGGTATCTGCTGGGGTTGGTGCTGGAATGGGTACGGGACCAAGGCAGAATTCAGGGCATTGAAAAGCAGAATATCGAAAAAGCCGAGCTTATATACCGCACCATTGATGCGTCGGATTTTTACCGCAATCCTGTCGATCCTCGCTTTCGGTCACGGATGAATATTCCATTCACTTTGGCCAACCCGGAACTGGACGGGCGGTTTTTGGCTCAGGCTCAAGAAGCCGGTTTGGTGAATTTGAAAGGGCACCGTTCGGTGGGTGGCATGCGGGCCAGTATTTACAACGCCATGCCTTTGCAAGGCGTACAGGCGCTGGTGGATTTTATGAAAGAGTTTGAAAAACGTTATGGCTGACGATCAAATATACAAAATTTTAACTTACAATCACATTGCGGTGGCGGGGTTGGAGCGCTTTCCCCGGGACCGCTATGAGGTGGCATCGGAAATTCAACACCCGGACGCCATTATTTTACGCTCGTTCAAGTTGCACGGGCTGCCGATTCCAGAATCGGTCAAGGCGGTAGGGCGCGCCGGCGCGGGGGTAAACAATATACCCGTGGAAGAGTACACCCACCGTGGCATCCCGGTATTCAATACCCCTGGCGCCAATGCCAACGCGGTGAAAGAACTAGTGCTGGCGGGGATGTTTCTGGCCAGCAGGAATATATGCCCGGCATGGGAATTTGTGCGTAACCTGCAAGGCTCGGATGAGGAAATCCACACCCAGGTGGAAAGCAATAAAAAACGCTTTCAGGGTTTTGAATTGCGTGGGAAGACCTTGGGTGTGATGGGTTTGGGCGCTATCGGGGTACAAGTTGCCAATCGGGCGCTGGAATTGGGTATGAATGTAATTGGTTACGATCCTTTCGTTACGGTGGAGCGGGCGTGGCAATTGTCCTCCTCAGTGGTCCAGGCGACCAGTAAAGAGGAGTTGTTAAATCTTTGCGACTTTGCCACTTTGCATATGCCCCTGACCAAAGAGACTCAGGGTTGCATCAATACTGAGCGCTTGCAGCTCATGCGCGAAGGTTCAGTATTGTTGAATTTCTCCCGTGACGGTTTAGTGGATGAAGAGGCCTTGCTGAGTGTGCTGGATAATGGCGGGTTGCATGCCTATGTCACCGACTTTCCGACCGCCGGGATTAAAGACCACCCTCGGGTCATAGCCTTGCCCCATATTGGTGCGTCCACCCGGGAAGCAGAGGAAAACTGCGCGGTCATGGTAGCGGATCAAATCCGGGATTTTCTCGAAAATGGCAATATCCGCAATTCCGTCAATTTTCCGGAAGTGGTGCTGCCAAGAACCCCCAACGCAACCCGGGTTGCGATTTCCAATGCCAATATTCCCGCCATGGTCAGCAAGATATCGTCCTGTTTGGGGGAAGCGCAGCTTAATATTTTGGATTTACTGAATAAATCCAAGGAAGAAGTGGCCTATACCATTATTGACGTGGAAGGCGAGGTAGGGCCGCAGGTCATAGAATCCATCCGCCAGATCAAAGGCGTCTTGTCCGCCCGGGTGATACAATGATGCTTTTAAATTAGCCTCAATTGGCGGATGGCAGCAAAGACAGAGCAAGCCCTAAACGAGCTTCGCCAAAAGATCGACCGGATCGATTCCAAGTTGCTGGAGCTCATCAGCGAGCGGGGTTCATTGGCCCAGGAAGTCGCCAAGGTGAAAATGGCGGCAGGGGAAAATGATTGTTTTTACCGCCCCGAACGGGAAGCCCAGGTGCTTCGGCGGATCATGGCGGAAAACCCCGGGCCATTGCCCGAGGCATCGGTTGCGCGGATTTTCCGGGAAGTGATGTCCGCGTGCCTGGCGCTGGAGAAACCTCTGCAAGTAGCGTTTTTGGGACCGGAGGGTACCTTTACCCAGCAGGCGGCGTTCAAGCATTTCGGCAGCGCCATTCAGGCCCAGTCATTTCCCGCCATTGACGAGATTTTTCGCGCAGTGGCCAGCGATACCTGTCAGTTTGGCGTGGTGCCGGTGGAAAATTCCACGGAAGGAGTCATTACCCATACTCTGGACAGTTTCTTGAACACTTCCTTGCTCATTACCGGCGAAGTAGTGCTCCGGATCCATCATCATTTGATGAGCCGTAGCTTGAAACTGGATGAAATCAAGGAAGTATTTTCCCACCAACAATCCTTGGCCCAATGCCGGGAGTGGCTGGATCGGTTCATGCCCAATGTTAAACGCACCGCGGTCAGCAGCAATGCCGAAGCGGCGCGATTGAGCGCGATTGTTCCCAACAGCGCCGCCATTGCCGGGGAAGTGGCGGCGCAATTGTATGAGCTGACTATTCTCCAGCGTAATATTGAGGACGAACCGGACAATACCACCCGCTTTCTGGTGATTGGTAAGCAAGAGGTGGGGCCTACCGGGGAGGACAAGACCACTTTGGTGGTTTCCACCGGCAACTTCCCGGGCGCCTTGTATCAGATATTGCAACCCTTCGCCGAGCATGGCATCAGTATGAGCAAGATCGAGTCCCGCCCTTCCCGCCGGGAATGTTGGGATTATGTCTTTTTTATAGATATCGAAGGCCATAAAAAAGAAGTCCATGTGGCCAAGGCATTAAAAGCTTTGGAAGAAAAAGCCCAGATGGTCAATTGGTTGGGTTCTTATCCTAAGGCGGTGATTTAACATGGGCGATAGCCAAATCGATTTTTTGGCCTTTTCAATGCCAGCCATTTCGGGCTTGACGCCTTATCAACCGGGCAAGCCCATTGAGTCATTGGCCCGAGAGTTGGGGCTGGATGCGGGGAAAATAGTCAAGCTAGCGTCCAATGAAAATCCGCTTGGACCAAGTCCCAAAGCATTAGCCGCAATGCAATCGGCATTAAAAGAAGTAGCCCGCTATCCCGACGGTAATGGTTATCTGTTAAAGCAAAAACTGGCGGAAAAATTGGATGTCGCCATGGCGCAGATTACCTTGGGTAACGGCTCCAATGATGTGCTGGATTTGATTGCCCGGGTGTTTTTGGGCCCCGGGCGTAGCGCGGTGTTTTCTCAATACGCTTTTGCGGTTTATCCGATCTCGGTTCAAGCAGTGGGCGCCGAGGCTCGAATCGCCCCGGCGCATGATGGCAAACAGGGCCCCAAATACGGTCATGACCTCTCGGCAATGTTGGACCGGGTGGCGGACAATACCACCGTCGTTTTTATCGCCAATCCCAACAACCCCACTGGCACCTATGTGTCCCGCCAAGAACTAAAGGATTTCCTCCAAAACCTGCCGGAGCGGGTTATCGCCGTGGTGGACGAAGCCTATTTTGAATATGTGGAAAAAGACGATTATCCAGATTCATTATCCTGGCTCGACCAGTTTCCCAACTTGATTGTTACCCGTACCTTTTCCAAGGCCTATGGCCTGGCGGGACTGAGGGTGGGTTATGCGTTGTCCAATCCGCAAATCGCTGATTTGCTCAACAGAGTGCGTCAGCCTTTCAACGCAAACAACGTGGCCTTGGCGGCGGCGGTGGCGGCTTTGGACGACAGTGCCCATTTGCAGGCTAGTCGCGCCATCAATGAAGAAGGCAAGGCCCAACTGGAAGCAGCGTTTCAGCAAAGGGGGTTGGATTATATTCCTTCGGTGGGTAATTTTGTCACCGTTGACATGGGTCGGGAAGGGGAGCCTGTTTTTCACGCGCTACTAAAAGAAGGGGTGATTGTGCGTCCTGTCGCAAATTATGGCATGCCCAGACATTTGCGGGTTTCCATCGGCACCAGGGAAGAAAATCAAACCTTTATCGACGCGCTGGATTGTGTGTTGTGATGCAGTCTAAGCCGGCATAATGCAAATCCAGCGGCTGTGCATAATAGGTGTAGGCTTGATTGGCGGCTCCGTGGCATTGGCGGCCAAGGCCCGGGGATTATGCCGGGAGATAATCGGGGTGGACCTGGATGGCGAAAATCTACTCCAGGCTGTGGAACTGGGGGTGATTGATGATGCTTGCGTCGATGTCAGAGAAGGGGCGGAGTATGCGGACGGGGTGGTGATTGCGACGCCCGTGGGCAGCGTGCGCCAAGTGTTTGAATCCTTGCGGCCGGTTTGGTCGGAAAGAGCTTTTTACACCGATGTGGGCAGTACCAAATCCAGTGTTGTGAAAGCAGCCGAAGCCGTTTTCGGAGAAGTGCCGAAGAATTTTGTACCCGCCCACCCAATCGCTGGCCGTGAATTGAGCGGTGTCAATGCAGCGACGGTGGATTTGTTTTTGGGTAAGCGGGTGATTTTGACGCCGTTGCCAGTCACTCAAATCCGGGCATTGGAGCAAGTGCGCCAGTTCTGGAAATCCTTTGGCGCGGAGATCCATGACATGAGCGTTGCTCATCACGACCATGTGCTCGCCGCCACCAGCCATCTTCCTCATGTGATTGCCTTTGCCTTGACCCATATGCTTGGCCGCAAGGATGAAAAGGATGAAATCTTTCAATACGCTGCGGGAGGTTTTAAAGATTTCACCCGCATTGCCTCCAGCGATCCGGGTATGTGGACGGATATTTGCCTGGCCAATCAAAAGGAGGTTTTGGCCTATCTCCGCCAGTTCGAGCAAGCGCTGAAAGAGTTTGGTGACAAGCTGGAACAGGCCGACTGGCAGGTGATTCATGATTTTTTTGCCGAAGCCAAAGCGGCCCGGCAGCGTTTCCTTGATCAGCAGTAAAATGACAGGACCTTATGACCAATCAGATTGAATTTGTAGTGACCCCGGGAGGCAAATTGAGCGGGCAAGCCCGGGTTCCGGGGGATAAATCCATTTCCCACCGCAGCGTGATGTTGGGCGCCATTGCCGAAGGCGTGACCCGGGTGACCGGCTTTCTGGAGGCTGAGGATGCCTTGGCGACCCTGGCTGCTTTCAAGCAAATGGGAGTTGCCATTGAAGGTCCCGACAATGGCCGGTTGATTATTCACGGGGTTGGCATGCATGGTTTACAAGCCCCGGAAGGTCCTTTGTATCTGGGGAATTCAGGGACATCCATGCGCTTGTTGTGCGGATTATTAGCGGGCCAGTCTTTTGATAGCGTATTGACTGGGGACGAGTCACTTTCCCGCCGGCCCATGCGCCGGGTGACCGAGCCGTTGCAGGCCATGGGCGCTAAAATCGAAACCACACCTCAGGGCACCGCGCCGCTGAAAATCCACGGCGGCCAGCGGCTAAAAGGGGTCGACTATGCCATGCCGGTGGCCAGCGCCCAAGTCAAGTCTTCGTTATTATTGGCAGGACTTTACGCCAATGGAGGAGAAACTTGCGTTGAAGAACCGGCGCCAACCCGGGACCACACCGAGCGAATGCTGACAGGGTTTGGCTATGAAGTGAACCGTCAGGGCAACCGGGTTTGTGTGCGGGGAGGGGACAAGTTGATTGCTACCGATTTAGATGTTCCCGCCGATATTTCTTCCGCGGCATTTTTTCTGGTTGGCGCCAGCATTGCCCCGGATTCCGAGTTGATTCTGCAACACGTAGGGATCAATCCAACCCGGACTGGCGTGATTGATATTCTGAAACTGATGGGGGCGGATATTGAAGTGATAAATCCCCGTCAAGTTGGCGGAGAACCGGTTGCGGATTTAAGGGTACGGTCCGCGCCGCTCAAGGGAATCCAAATTCCCGAGGCGCTGGTTCCCCTCGCCATTGATGAGTTTCCTGTTCTGTTTATTGCCGCCGCCTGTGCCGAAGGCGAGACGACTTTGAGCGGGGCTGAAGAGCTACGGGTCAAGGAAAGCGATCGTATTCAAGTGATGGCCGATGGCTTGACCATTCTGGGAATTGAAGCGAATCCAAAACCCGATGGCATTAGTATCCAGGGCGGGGAAATTGCTAGCGGTCGGGTGCACTCTCACGGCGATCACCGTATTGCCATGGCCTTTGCCATTGCCGGTTTGCGGGCGCGAGGCCCAATAGAGATCGAAGACTGTGCCAACGTGAACACATCTTTCCCAGGGTTTGCCCGGCTGGCCCGGCAATTGGGGCTGAATGTGGAGGAGGTGCGGTGTGGCTGAATCCGTGCCGGTATTGACCATTGACGGTCCCAGTGGGGCGGGGAAAGGAACGGTCAGCAAACTATTGGCAAAACGATTGGGATGGCACTTCCTGGACAGTGGCGCCATTTACCGTGCCCTCGCCTGGGCGGTTTTGTCCCGTGGTGTTTCCCTCGTAGATGAAGAGGCAGTGTCGAAGGTGGCAATGGAAATGACATTGGAATTTATTTGTAACGAGTCCGTCCAAGTCTTGGTTGACGGCAAGGATGTCACTGATGAGCTACAAACCGAGGAATGTGGGCGGGCTGCGTCAACGATTGCTGCCTACCCCAAGGTCCGGCAAGCGCTGCTGGAAAAGCAACGGCAGTTTCTTCGCCCGCCAGGCTTGATTGCCGATGGACGGGATATGGGCACAGTGGTTTTCCCCGATGCGCCCTACAAAGTTTTTTTAACCGCAAGCCCCGAAGTCCGGGCTGAAAGGCGTTATCGTCAGTTGAAAGAACAAGGGTTTGATGTTAATCTTGACCAAATAATCAATGACTTGGAAGAAAGGGATCGGCGCGACCGAGAGCGCAAGGAAGCCCCCTTGAAACCGGCGCGGGACGCTGTCGTTATCGATTCATCGGGGTTGACGGCACAGCAGGTCGTCGACAGGATTCTGGCGTTGCTGCCAAAATCTTTGACAAGTCAACCTAGGGGCCGCTGAATCACATTGATCAGCGGCGTGGTTTTATTAATCAACGAAATTGATCGTTTTTGTTTCCCAGGACCGGCCTGGGGTGGAAGTGGAAAATCATGAGCGAAAGCTTTGCGGAATTATTTGAAGAGAGCCTGGCGAAAACCGAAATGCGTCCCGGGACGCTGCTCAAGGCCAAGGTGGTGGATATTACCCCTGACGCAGTAATTGTTGATGCAGGTTTAAAGTCCGAGGGGATTGTCCCCAAGTGGCAGTTTTTGGATGAAAACGGCCAGCTCGAAGTGGAAGTGGGTGACGAAGTGGAAGTCGCCCTGGATATGGTGGAAGATGGCTTGGGCGCGACGTTGCTGTCGCGGGAAAAGGCCAAGCGTTCCCGTGCCTGGGAAGAGCTGGAAGAAGCCTTTGAAAAAGGCGAAACCGTCAAGGGTAAAATCACCGGCAAAGTGCGTGGCGGCTTTACTGTTGAAATCGGCCCGCTGCGGGCGTTTCTTCCAGGTTCTCTGGTGGATGTGCGTCCCGTGCGCGATACCAGTCACCTGGAAGGCCAGGAGCTGGAATTTAAAGTCATCAAGCTGGATCCCAAACGCAACAATATCGTGCTGTCCAGGCGCGCGGTGGTGGAAACGGAATACAGCGCCGACCGCGAAGCCTTGTTGCAGCAGCTCAAGGAAGAAGGAACGGTTAAAGGGGTGGTCAAGAATATCACCGATTACGGCGCCTTTATCGATTTGGGCGGTATCGATGGCCTTTTGCATATTACCGATATGGCCTGGAAGCGGGTTCGTCATCCGTCGGAAGTGGTCCAACTCGGCCAGGAAATTGATGTCAAAGTACTCAAGTTCGACGAAGAGAAACAGCGGGTCTCCTTGGGCCTGAAACAGCTCAGCGAAGATCCATGGAAAGATATCGCCCGCCGCTATCCACCTGGAACCCGGTTGATTGGCAAGGTGACCAATCTTACCGATTACGGTTGCTTTGTTGAATTGGAAGATGGCGTGGAAGGGTTGGTCCACGTTTCGGAAATGGATTGGACCAATAAAAACATCAACCCGGCCAAGCTGGTACAGGTCGGTGACGAAGTCGAAGTCATGGTCTTGGAGATTGACGAAGACCGGCGCCGGATTTCCTTGGGGATGAAGCAGTGCAAACCCAATCCGTGGGAAGAATTTGCCGCAACCCATAACAAGGGCGAAAAGGTCAAGGGCGTGATCAAATCCATCACCGATTTCGGTATCTTTGTGGGCCTGGAAGGTGGCATTGACGGCTTGGTTCATTTGTCGGACATTTCCTGGAATGAGGCTGGCGAGGAAGCCGTGCGCAAGTTCAAGAAAGGCGATGAAATCGAAGCGGTTATTTTGGCGATTGATCCGGAGCGGGAAAGAATCTCTCTGGGTATCAAGCAGCTGGAACAAGATCCTTTTCAGAATTTCATTGCCGAACATGAAAGAGGCAGCCTGGTTAAAGGCGTGGTTAAAGAGGTGGACGCCAAAGGCGCAGTGGTAGAGTTGGCCGATGGCGTGCTGGGTTATCTCAGGGCCTCGGAACTCACCCGCGACCGGGTAGAGGATGCCCGGACCGTGCTGAAGGAAGGAGACGAAGTGGAAGCCAGGTTCATCGGTGTCGATAAAAAGAACAAGATGATTATGCTTTCTGTCAAGGCCAAAGACGAAGCTGAAGAACAAGCTGTCGTCAAGGAATACAGTCAGCAGCCCGTAGGGTCGCCGACGTTGGGAGATTTGTTCAAGGAACAAATGGAAGACAAGGAATAACATCTTGGCTTGATTAAATAAGGGGCGATTCATCGCCCCTTATTTGTGTGAAAGATAAAAAACTATGAATAAGTCTGAATTAATCGACAATCTCACCCAGCGCCTGCTTGCCGAGAAAGGGATCGAACTCAACAGCAAGGATGTGGAATTGGCGGTGAAAAGTATTATCGACTTTTTGGGAGAGTCTTTGGCTCAGGGGCAAAGGATAGAAATTCGGGGATTCGGCAGTTTCACTTTGCGTAATCGCCCACCACGGGTTGGGCGAAACCCAAGAACGGGCGAACCGGTGAACTTGCCGGCAAAAAATGTTCCTCATTTTAAATCTGGAAAGGATCTCCGGGAAAGAGTGAATGAAGCAGCCCAGAAGAAAAGAAGAGATATCGATTAGAAAACCTGTTAATCGAAAAAAACCGCCTTGCGTGACTCCAGCGCAGGTAACACAAACCAGAATTTGAAATAGCAGGCAACCTGCATGGATCGTGTTAAGAACGCATCCCAATGGTTAATGGGAGGTGGTTGGTCTTTGTGAATGATGGCGGCCTGGATGGCCGCTTTCAAGCCTTCAGGGATGAGTTAACGGTCGCGTTTCCCAAAGGCTGATCCATCTCCCTATCGAGATAGGCTCTAATTGAGCCTAAGGCTTGGACAATCCCGGCTTCGGGTAAGTACGCTGAATCTTCTGATACTTTCGAGAGAATGTAATGTTAGATCCCCGGCTTTTACGGCAATCTCTGGACGAAATTGAACGCCAGATGGCGCGGCGCGGCGCCAATTTTGATCCATCATTGTATTTAAGGTTGGAGGAAAAGCGCAAAGCTCTCCAGATTCAGACTCAAAAGCTTCAAAATGAACGTAACGTCCGTTCCAAAGCCATTGGTCAGGCAAAAGCAAAAGGCGAGGATATCCAGCCGTTACTGGAAGAAGTCGGGCGGCTTGGAGACGATCTAAAACGGTGCGAAGCAGAGTTGGCCGAAATTCAAGCTCAACTTGACCGGTTCTTATTGGGTTTGCCAAATATTCTGGATGAAGAGGTCCCGGAAGGGAAAAGCGAAGAAGATAACGTTGAAATAAGCCGTTGGGGAGAGCCGCCCAAATTTGATTTTCCGCCCAAGGATCATGTGGATTTAGGCGTCAGTAAGGGTTATCTAGACTTTGATGCCGCGGCAAAAATAACCGGCTCGCGGTTTGTCGTAATCAAAGGTCCCCTGGCGCGGCTGCATCGCGCGCTTATCCAGTTTATGTTGGATATACATACCAGCGAGCATGGCTATCAAGAGATTTACGTACCTTATTTGGTCAACGCCGATTCTTTATTAGCCACAGGTCAGTTGCCAAAATTCGAGGACGACCTTTTCAAGGTCGAACGAGATCCCCCTTGGTATTTGATTCCCACTGCGGAAGTACCGGTCACTAATTTGGTCCGCGGCGAGATCATCGACGCCGCTGCTTTGCCTCTGCGATTCGTTGCCCATACGCCGTGTTTTCGGTCTGAGGCCGGATCTTACGGCAAAGATGTGCGTGGCATGATTCGCCAACATCAGTTTGAAAAAGTAGAGTTAGTGCAAATCACCCGCCCAGAGCAGTCTTCACAAGCCCATGAGGAGCTTACCCAGCATGCTGAGACCATCCTCCAACGCTTGGGTCTTCCTTATCGGAAAATGCTTTTGTGTGCTGGCGATACGGGTTTTTCAGCGGCTAAAACCTATGATCTGGAAGTTTGGCTGCCAGGGCAGCAAAAATACCGGGAAATCTCTTCGTGCAGCAATTTCCGTGATTTTCAGGCTCGGCGGATGAAAGCCCGGTGGCGTAATCCTGATACCGGGAAACCAGAGTTAGTGCATACATTGAATGGTTCTGGCCTGGCAGTGGGGCGAACCTTGATTGCCATTATGGAAAATTATCAAGATGAAAACGGTAACATCCAGGTGCCGGAGGCGCTGCGTCCCTACATGCTTGGTTCGGAAGTGATTGCTTGAGTCAGAGGTTGGTTTAGGAGATATAAAAAATGAAAATAATGCTTTTAGGCGCGCCAGGGTCCGGGAAGGGTACACAGGCGCAATTTATCTGTGAGAGATATCAAATACCGCAAATTTCCACCGGTGATATGCTCAGGGCCGCGGTCAAAGCCGGTACTCCTTTGGGGCGGCAGGCCAAAGCGATTATGGATGCGGGTGAATTGGTGCCAGACGATATTATCTTGAACCTGATTAAAGAAAGAATCTCTCAACCTGATTGTGAAAAGGGGTTTTTGCTCGATGGTTTTCCAAGAACGATTGCGCAAGCTGAAGGCTTGGAAAAAATGGGCGTGACTTTGGATTACGTTATCGAAATTGATGTGCCGGATGAGGAAATAATCAAACGGCTGAGCGGCCGGCGGGTTCATCCAGGTTCGGGCCGAGTCTATCATTTGCTATATAATCCTCCCAAGGAAGATTGTAAGGATGATCTTACCGGCGAACCTCTGATCCAACGCGATGACGATAAAGAAGAAACAGTACGAAAACGCCTGGAAGTCTATCATCAACAAACCGCACCCTTGATTGATTTTTACCGGCAAAAGGCGGAGAAAGGCAGGGTAAAATTTTATTCAATTCCGGGATTGGGGTCTGTGGAGGAAATTCGCGAGCGGATTTTTTCAATTTTAGATAGCTAACAGAAGATCTTTGTTACGGTAACACGGTCTATTATTGCAAAGAATTTTGTGTTTTTATTGATTCTCTAATGTTGCGAGAAGGCGTGAAACCTTTTTAAAAAGCTATATTGACTAGGTTAAGTATGGGAAAAACTTTATACGATAAAATTTGGGAAAATCATCTGATACGTACAGAGCCTGATGGTACGTCATTAATTTATATTGATCGCCAGTTGATTCACGAGGTCACCTCCCCCCAAGCTTTTGAAGGTCTGCGCTTGGCCGGTCGCAAGCCATGGCGGCCCGAGGCCAATTTAGCAGTGGCTGATCATAACGTTCCCACCAAAGATCGTGATCTAGGGATTACCGATCCTGTTTCCCGCCTGCAAGTGGCTACCTTGGAAAAAAACTGCGCCGAATTTGGCATACCGGTTTTTTCCATGGATGACGCGCGTCAGGGGATTGTTCATGTGGTTGGACCAGAGATTGGTTTTACTCAACCGGGGACGACCATGGTTTGCGGTGATTCCCATACTTCAACCCACGGGGCTTTGGGGGCATTGGCGTTTGGCGTGGGGACTTCGGAAGTCGAACACGTGTTGGCTACCCAATGCCTGTGGATGAGAAAAGCCCAAAATATGCTGGTTTTGGTGGAAGGACAAGTGGGAGAAGGGGTGACCGCCAAAGATATTGTCCTGGCAATTATTGGTGAAATAGGAACAGCAGGCGGCACCGGTTACACCATTGAATTTGCCGGCAGCGCCATCCGCGCCTTGTCCGTGGAAGGGCGGATGACAATATGTAATATGGCTATTGAAGCAGGCGCGCGTTCTGGACTGGTGGCGGTGGATGATGCCACGTTGGAATATATTCAAGGCCGCCCATTGGCACCGAAAGGGGAACTTTGGGATAAGGCGGTGCAAAACTGGCGTCAACTGCACAGTGATCCGGATGCGCAATTTGACCGGGTTGTTGAACTGGATGCCAGTCAGATCAAGCCCCAAGTGACTTGGGGAACATCTCCGGAAATGGTCGTCCCGGTGGATGCTAGTGTTCCTGATCCGTCACGGGAGAAAGATCCTGTCAAACGGAAAAGCTTGGAAAGGGCGTTGGAATATATGGCGCTCAGGCCCGGCATGCCGATTCAATCAATTCAGCTTGATAAGGTATTTATCGGCTCTTGCACAAATTCCCGAATTGAAGACCTGCGTGCGGCAGCGGCAGTTATAAGGGGCCGGAAAGTGGCTTCCAACATCAAATTAGCCATGGTGGTACCTGGTTCGGGCCAAGTGAAGCAACAAGCCGAAGCCGAGGGTTTGGACAGGATTTTTGTCGAAGCGGGCTTTGAGTGGCGCGACCCCGGCTGCTCGATGTGCCTGGCCATGAATGCGGACAAGTTGGAACCCGGAGAACGCTGTGCCTCGACTTCCAACCGCAATTTCGAGGGAAGGCAAGGGTTTGGAGGGCGGACTCATTTAGTGAGCCCGGCAATGGCGGCAGCGGCAGCACTTTCTGGACATTTCGTTGACGTGAGGAATTTCTAATTATGCAAGCGTTTGAACGCATCACTTCACAGGTCATACCCTTGGATCGAGCCAATGTGGATACCGACGCCATCATTCCCAAACAGTTTCTCAAGTCGATTCGGCGTACCGGGTTTGGACCGTTTTTATTTGACGAATGGCGTTACTTGGATCGGGGCGAACCCGACATGGATTGCAGCAACAGGCCGATCAATCCTGATTTCATCCTAAATCAGCCGGAATACAAAGACGGCCAAATTTTGTTGGCGCGGGAAAATTTCGGTTGTGGCTCTTCCCGCGAGCATGCGCCTTGGGCGCTATTGGATTATGGCATCCGGGTCATCATTGCTCCCAGCTTTGCGGATATTTTCTACAACAATTGTTTCAAAAACGGCTTGCTTCCCATTGTTTTATCGGCGGAAGAAGTCGACGCGTTGTTTAAAGAGGTAGGTCCTGGGTATCAATTAACCGTTGACCTGCAAAATCAAACCATCATCAAGCCGGATGGTACGCAATATCGGTTTGAAATCGATGCTTCCCGCAAGCAACGTTTGTTGGAGGGATTGGACGATATTGCCTTGACTTTGAAGTATGCAGACGAAATTCGTCAATTCGAAGACCAGTATCGGCAACGGGCGCCTTGGTTGTTTACCGGGCAAGCGCCTCTTTAATTAAAATTCAACGGTTAGTATATGACGAAGAAAATTGCAGTATTGCCGGGAGATGGAATCGGCCCGGAAATTATTCGCGAAGCATTAAAAGTTTTAGATTGTCTGCGCCAAGAATTTGGCGTGGAGGTGGAAACCGAACAAGGTTTGGTTGGCGGTGTGGCTTATGATGCCAAGGGCCATCCTTTGCCCCAAGAGACCTTGGATCTAGTGAATTCGGCCGATGCGGTATTACTGGGAGCAGTAGGTGGTCCCCGTTGGGAAGCCTTGGATTATTCGGTTCGTCCCGAGCGGGGTTTGCTGGGGCTGCGCAGTGAATTGAATCTTTTCGCCAATCTGCGCCCTGCCATGCTCCACCCTCAGTTAGTAGAGGCCTCTACATTGAAGCCTGAAGTGGTTTCCGGTTTGGATCTTATGATTATCCGGGAATTGACTGGTGGCATTTACTTTGGCAAACCCAGAGGGGTGCGCACCCTGGACAGTGGGGAACGAGTGGGGCTCAATACGCTTATTTATAATGAATCAGAGATCCGGCGCATCGCCACGGTGGCTTTTGATACGGCGATGAAAAGAAACCGCAGGCTTTGTTCCGTCGATAAAGCCAATGTTTTGGAGTGTACTGAATTATGGCGGGATGTGGTAACCGAGGTGGGCAAGGATTATCCCGAAGTTACCCTGAGCCATATGTACGTGGATAATGCCGCGATGCAATTAGTGCGGGCGCCCAAGCAGTTTGATGTGATGGTGACCACTAACATGTTTGGCGATATATTGTCCGATTGCGCCGCCATGCTGACAGGCTCCATTGGCATGTTGCCATCTGCTTCCCTGGATGAACAGGGTAAAGGTATGTATGAACCCATTCACGGTTCTGCCCCGGATATTGCCGGTAAGAATCTGGCTAATCCATTGGCAACCATATTATCTTTAGGGATGCTGTTCCGTTATTCCTTTAACCAAGGTGATATTGCAGAGCGGATTGAGAATGCCGTGGAAGCAGCATTGGATAGCGGCATGCGTACCGCGGATATTTATTCGGAAGGCTGCCGACAGGTTACCACTGGAGAAATGGGCGACGCGGTAGTGAATGCACTCCGGACTCAGGAAAATTAAGAGGAAGGTCAAAGATGAGTAAAACCTACAATATCGCTGTCGTAGGCGCGACGGGCGCGGTAGGGGAGGTCATGCTGGAAATTTTGGCCGAGCGTGACTTTCCGGTAGGGGAAGTTTATGCATTGGCAAGCCAGCGTTCTGTGGGAGAAAAGCTTTTGTTCAAAAACCGGCAACTGGTGGTGCAAGACCTTGCCGAGTTTGATTTTTCCCAGGCGCAGATTGGACTGTTTTCCGCCGGCGCCAGCATTTCGGAAAAATTTGCCCCCATTGCCGCCGAGGCAGGGTGCGTGGTCATCGACAATACCTCCCAATTCCGCTATGACGACGATATCCCGTTGGTTGTACCGGAAGTCAACCCCCGGGATTTGGCTCAATACACGAATCGGGGCATCATTGCCAATCCCAATTGTTCCACCATTCAAATGGTGGTGGCGTTAAAGCCAATCTATGATGCGGCGGGGATAGAGCGCATCAATGTCTGCACTTATCAAGCCGTTTCCGGCTCCGGGAAAGAAGCGATTGAAGAGCTTGCCATGCAAACGGCCCAGCTGCTCAATGGCAAATCCATTGAGCCTAAAGTTTATCCAAAGCAAATTGCTTTTAATGTATTGCCGCACATTGATGTCTTCCTGGATAACGGTTATACCAAAGAAGAAATGAAAATGGTGTGGGAAACCAGGAAGATTCTTGGTGATGAATCCATTCAGGTGAATCCCACCACCGTCCGGGTGCCTGTGTTTTACGGGCATAGTGAAGCGGTGCATATTGAAACCCGGGAGAAAATCAGTGCTGACAATGCCCGGGAATTATTGGAGAAATTTCCCGGGGTGATCGTCCTGGATACAAGAGAGGCAGGAGGGTACCCTACAGCAGTGACGGAAGCGGCTGGCAAGGATGCGGTTTATGTCGGAAGAATCAGGGAAGATATTTCTCATCCCAAAGGCTTGGACCTTTGGGTGGTTGCGGACAATGTTCGTAAGGGGGCGGCTCTAAATAGCGTTCAAATTGCTGAGTTGCTGGTCAAAAATTATATTTGAGCTATCCTTACAAGGAAGCCAAGATTAGCTCAAAGGAGACCCAAAGTGCGCAAATTCGCAAAAACCCTGGCTGTGGTAAGTGTGATGACGCCGGCCGGTGTAAACGCATTGGGCGTGGGCGAGATAAAATTACACTCCGCGCTCAACCAGAAGCTTTATGCGGAAATTCCGTTACTTGTTTCGCCAGGTGAGGATATTTCACAAATTCGCGTCAGTCTGGCGCCGCCCAACGCCTTTTCAAAAGCTGGGTTGACACGCCCTTACTATTTGTCGAATTTGCGTTTCAAACCGGTAAAGAAGTCGGATGGTACTGTCGTAGTGCAAGTCACCTCCAGCGATGTCATCCGGGAACCATTTCTTGATTTTCTGCTGGAAGTAGATTGGCCCCAGGGCCGGATGCTGCGGGAATTCACTGTCCTGTTGGATCCGCCCATCACTTTTGAAGATGTGGTGACGGTAGCTCAATCCAAGCCTGCCGCAGAAAAAAGCGGCAACCAAGCTCAGTCCCGGCCACCAGCTTCCACGGTCAAGCAGAAAGCCCAGGAGACTATAGCAGTTCCTGGCAGTGAATACGGCCCAGTAAAACGTAATGAATCACTGTGGGCCATCGCCAAGAAGCTCAAACCGCAAGCGTCGGTAACGACGGAACAAATGGCAATGGCACTGTTTAATGCCAACCCCGGGGCTTTTTATAACAACAATGTCAATGAGTTAAAAGCCGGAGTTACTTTAAAAGTGCCTGAAGCTTCTCAAGTGGTTCAACTATCGCCTTCGCAAGCACGCAGGGAATTCCAGCAACAGTATCAAACTTGGATTGCCCGGCGTCAGCAGTCGACCCATTCTGGTTCCAAGCCATTGACCGTAGCGGAAGAAGCCAACCGGTTGAAACTGGAAGCGCCCAGGGAAGCGGATATCCAGGAAGCGCAGTCAGAGCTTCCAGTGATTGAAATGCCAGGTCAGGATAATCCCAAGACCTTGGAGATGATTGAGTCTCTCCGTCAGGAAAATGATCTATTGCGTCAGCGTCTGGAAGACTTGGAAAAGCGCATGACGGCGTTGATGGAGATCAAGAATGCTCAATTGGCCCAACTCCAAAATGCTGGGGCACGGCAAAACCAGGAAAAAACTCTTGATCAATCCAAAACAATCGAAGAACAATCCAAAGGAACGCAACAGGGGGAGAAGATTGCGTCTGTACCAACGGCAGAGAAGCAGTCCTTACCTGTGGTGACGCCCAAACCTGTCAAGCCTGCAGAGCAAGCCAAACCAACTCCCAAACCGGTTTCGGTTCCGAAACCAGTGCAAGCAGGAGAGGAGAGCGATTTCTCGGTAAGTGTCTTTTCCAATCCTTTGTATTTGGGAATTGGCAGCTTCAGTTTTATGCTGTTGGGCGTGGCTGGCTTTCTGATCTGGCGCCGCAGAGTGGCAGCGGAAGAGCAGGCTGATAGTTTGCTTGCTGATTCTTTCTTGATGGATTTGGAAGAAGAGGAGCAACAACAGGAAAATATTACTGCACCTTCCCCCGCTAGTGACAAGCAACCCCAAGCAGCCGCTGTAAGCGCTAGCGCCCCTGTGGAAGAAAGTTCTTTCCTGAGTGAATTTACTCCCAGTGATTTCGATATTCTGGAAACGGAAAGTGACGCCGTCGATCCGGTTGCGGAAGCGGATGTTTACTTGGCCTACGGTCGTTATCAACAGGCCGAAGAATTGATCCAGCAAGCACTGGAAGATGAACCTAAAAACCCGGAGCTGCAACTAAAATTGCTGGAAATCTTCTATGCCAAGGAAGACGCGGAAGCTTTTGAAAACTATGCGAGCAAACTGCAGGCAAAAGGCAGGCATAAAGATGGCCTGTTTTGGGCGAAAGTGGCAGAAATGGGCAGAGAACTCTGTCCCCAATCCTCGTTGTTTGATTTAGACAGTGAAGAAGCAACCCTTGTCGAGGATGATTGGGATTCCGAGGAAGAGTCGGCAGATAGTATCGATCTGGAAGCAGATTTGGACGAACAAGTAAATGATCAGGAATCCCTGGCTTTTGATCTGGGAGACGAAGCTGTCGTTGATTTTTCAGCTGACTCCCCCGAGGATGAATTTGCCGATGACGAAAACAAGAGCCTTGAAATTGAAGCTTCTGAATCCTCGGATAATGCTTTGGACTTTGATCTGAGCGGAATAAATTTGGACCCCGAATCGAAAGGTGCAGAAGCCCCAGGCGAGGAATCAGTCGACGAACCTGAAAACAGCGACTTCACATTTAATCTGGAGAGCATGGGCATTCAGGGTCAAAACGAAGAATCAGATGAAACTGAAGAAGAAGCCTTCGATTTGACGGACATGGATGAAATGGAGACAAAGCTGGATTTGGCCCGTGCTTATGTGGATATGGAAGATGTGGATTCAGCCAAGGATATTCTGGAAGATGTTTTCGCCCATGGCAATGAAAAACAAAAGGAAGAAGCCAAAGCCCTGATGGGTAAATTGGGGATGGCATCATAATTCGTAACGGCTCGTCGGGCACCTATGGGGGGATTTGTTCCGCAAGACGCCGTGAATACATCCGGCTTTGGCATCCCTTCAAAGACGCTTACAGATAACCCATGGGGTTTTCTTTCTGTACGAGCGAGTAGTTACCGCAATTCAGGCTATTGCTTGGATAAAATCTCAAACAGGCTTGAGCCCAACTGCAGCAGGTGTTTCGCTTCTTGGTGAAACGCCTGCCATGCCATGGGTATCCCGGCCTCATCCTCATTTTCAAGCACGATTTCCAAATCTTCTGCCAGGTCTTTCAGCTTCGGAATGCCGCAAAAAGCTGCAGAGCCGTGTACTTTGTGGACGATGGATTGTGCGTTCGAGTAGTCTTTTTCGTCTAAAGCATGGGCGATGTCTTTAATCTGTCCCGGCAATTCATCCAGCAATTTTTCTATGATTTTCGCCCCTAGTTGATGATTGCCTTGGAGGCGCTGTGAAATACCCTCCGCTATTTGTTTGATGGTTCGGTTCGTTTTTTCCAGTTCTACAGATTCTTTTTTTAGCCAGGTTTTTAATATTTGGTTTAATTTGTCTTCGAAAATGGGCTTGATTAATAAATCGCTGAATTGAATTTTTTTTAAAGATTCAAGCTGATCCGGAGATGCATGCGCCGTGACTGCGACCACAGGGGTTGCAAAATTCACTCCTTGAGCATTGCTTTTGATATGCTTTAAAACCTCCACGCCGGAGTAGTCTGGCATTTGTAAATCCATCAATATCAAATCAAAGGGTAAAGAATCTGCAAGTTCCATGGCTTGACTGCCATTGGCCGCCTCAATGATTTCTATGCCCTTGTCAGCCAGTTGTGCTTTGACCACCATGCGATTGATGTCATTGTCATCCACGACCAAAATTCGATTTTGTTTTTCTATAAACTTAGAAGTTTTTTCAATCGGACGCCGTTGTTTTGCCATCTGTTCGGCGTTGACGATGGTTTGGAGCTGTTGTCGCCAAAATTCACTACGGCTTGGAATGGAAACAAAAGCAATGGCGCCCAAGGTGCGATAGTGGGATTCGTATTGGGCGCAGTGATAGGGTCCGGCAAGGATTATGGGGATTTGAAACTGCCCCCTCAATTTTGTCGAGTGACGCTTGATGCTTTCAAAAGAAGGGTTTTGCTCAGGAATAACAAAAATCAGCGCATGCCATGGTTGATGTTCTGGATTCTCGATTTTATCCAGCGTTAGTATGTCAACTTCCGCACCCAAATTTTCCAATTGGGCTTTAAGCGCATGTTGGGACAACGGCAAAATGTCGATGAGGGCCACCCGGCAAAAAGTTGGTTTCGGATTCTTCTGCCAACGGGACACGGGTAAAGTAAACCAGAACGTCGATCCTTTGCCAGAAATACTGGTACATTCAATCGTACCCCCCATCTTTTCGACTAACTTCCTAGTGATATTTAGCCCGAGTCCGGTGCCTTCTTGTTCATCCTTAGTTAGGCTGACAAAGGGCTGGAAAATACGTTGACATTGTCCCAGCGCGATGCCACAGCCGGTATCAGAAATGGAAAAGAAAAGCAGACGGTGGCTTTGTGACCAGCGTACCCGAATGACTATCCAGCCACTTTTAGTAAATTTGATGGCGTTGCCCACCAAATTAGTGATGATTTGCCGGATTCTTAGTGGATCACTGACGATTTCATCAGGTAGATTGGAATCAATCCACAAAATCAAACGAACCTGTTGGGTCTTGGAAGCAAGCAACGCAACGCATTCTTCTAAACAAGGACGAAGAGACATCGCCACCGGACGTACTTTAATATGCCCGGATTCAATCTGGGTGGAATCAAGAATTTCGTTAATGATATTGAGTAAATCTGTTGCCGACCGGTAGATCAGTTGGAGATGTTCATACTGCCGATCCGACAGCGGCGTTTTTAACAAGTCTTCCGACAGGCCAATGATGCCGTTCATCGGCGTTCGGATTTCGTGGCTGACCTGAGCAAGAAACTGGCTTTTTTGGCGATTCTGCTCCACTGCTTTGGCGCGCGCTTGTTCCAGTTCCCGGTTGCGGGTTTCCAAGTCCTGTAGGGCGTGTTGCAGGCGGACAGTGGCTTGATAGACTTTGTTTTCCAATTGAGTCTGGCTTTGTTCCAGCTTTTCCGCCATGACATTGAAGCCGTCTCTCAGGGTTTTTAATTCGCCGGTGGCTATAAAATCTGCGCGGGTTTCCAATTTGCCTTTGGTAATATCCGTGACGGCCCGTTGCAAAGCACGAATGGGTTGGAACAATCTTTGAGTCAATAGTTTGGCCAGTCCCAGAGCCAGCAAAACCCCCGCCAGCAAAATACCCAAACTGCGTAAAACCAGTTGTTGCTGTTGGGCAATCTGCTGAGAGGCGGATAACACAACCCGTACCATGCCATAAGTGTCGTCAGCAACGAGATCCACATTCTCTTTGTCGGGATCGTCGAGTGCCAGCGGGATAGGAGCAGTAATTATGATGACTTCATCGTTTCCATTCTCGACAGAGGACGGATCGGTTGCCCGGATTAATTGTTTCCCCTGGCCATCGACAATTGTAATTTCCCTGACATAGCGATTTTGCAACGTCACGTTCAGCAGTTGGGCCAACCGCTGATGCTGATGATTGAACAGATATTGGGCGCTGGTTAAAGCTAGTTGCCTGGCAATGATTTCCCCGTGTTGGACCAGTGACCTTTCAACAGACGAAATCAATATCTGATGAAAGTAAACGGTCATTCCGATGGCGACGGTGATTGCGGGAAGAAGGGAAGTAAACAGGAGCTGACTGCGAATGGATTTAAATATGGACATTACTGGGTGCAATTAGATTTAGAGTGTGATTATCAAGCAGCCTGAGGCCGGTGTAAATCCCCGTGACTGATTTTTGACGCTTTTAAGGGTCCGGGAGATGCATTAACAATAAATTTTTAGTTAAAAAATATAACTTATTGAAAGCATTGTGTATTCATAGTTGGCCCGGGTTTTGCTAATACCTTGTCAGGAGGTGAAATTATGGCAGATGATGATTTAGATCTTGGCGAGGAAAAAAAATCCTCAAAAAAAATGCTGTTTATTATTTTGGCCATGGTGATTGTGCTTTTCATTGGTGGCGGCGCTGCGGCTTATTTTATGGGCCTGCTTCCTTTCGGGGCGTCTTCAGATACCGAAGAGGTTGCTGAAGAAGAGGAAGGAGAGGCAGAAGAGGAAGCCTCAGAAAAGAAAGTCAGTAAAAAATCAAGCGAGGCATTTTTTTATGATTTCGAGCCTTTTATCGTCAACTTTCCGCCTAATCGGGAGGCGCGATTATTACAGATTAGTTTTAGCGCCTTGACCCATGATGAAGCAGTGGCCGAGACATTGACCAAGCATGCTCCCCTCATTCGTAACAATTTATTACTTTTGCTGGGCAGATTTCGTCCCTCGGAACTTAAATCCACACAAGGCAAGGAAGCGTTGTTGAATGCTATCACCCAAGAGATCCAAAAAGCATTGGATATGCAGAAGGAAGGGGGCGAGATAGAAGCGGTCTTTTATACTCAATTTATAATGCAATAACACCATGTCATTGGACGATTTATTATCCCAGGACGAAATCGACGCTCTTCTCCACGGCGTCGATGAGGGTAAGGTTGAAACAGAAACCGCCCCTACCTATAGTGCCGATGAAGTTCGGAGTTATGACTTTACCAGTCAGGACCGGATTGTCCGGGGCCGGATGCCAACCCTGGAGATGGTCAACGAACGGTTTGCCCGGTATTTCCGCATCAGTCTGTTTAGCTTGTTGAGAAGAACAGCGGAAGTTACCTTCAGCGGCGTCCAAGTGATGAAATTTTCGGAATTCATCCATAGTTTGTTTGTGCCCACCAATCTTAATTTGATCCGCTTTCAGCCGCTCAGGGGACGGGGATTGATTGTATTTGATCCCAAATTGGTGTTTACCGCCGTGGATAATTATTTTGGCGGCAGCGGGCAGTTTTACAACAAGGTGGAAGGGCGGGAGTTTACGCCCACGGAGATGCGGGTAATCCAAATCCTGCTGAATTTGGTTTTCAAGGACCTGCACGAAGCCTGGAAGCCGGTGATGGAAATTGAACTGGAATATATGAATTCCGAGGTCAATCCCCAGTTTGCCAATATCGTCAGCCCTTCGGAAATCGTGGTCAATTCCACTATTCATATCGAGCTGGAAGGGGGTGGTGGGGATCTTCACATCACTTTGCCCTATTCCATGATTGAGCCAATCCGCGAACTTTTGGATACCATCCAGAGTGACCGCGGAGATGTGGATGAGCGCTGGCGCAATGCGCTTCATTATGAAGTGATGCAATCGCAAGTCGAGCTCCATGGCCTGCTCTTGGACAAGCAACTGACGGTGGAGCAATTGCTGGATTTGCGCCCTGGCGATGTTATTCCCGTGGAAATGAATGAAAAAGCGACCTTAATGGCGGAAGAAATCCCTATTTTCAAGGGGCGGGTGGGTATTTCCAATGGCAACTATGCAATGAAATTGATGGAAAAAATAGAACGCGGTCCGGACTCCAAACCCTGTCCTGAACAAATTGAACACGAGAAAGCAGAGGATGTTACCCATGAGTGACGAAGAAGAACTAGAACCCACGCCAGAACCAGACGATGTAGATGAACTTCTGGAAGGCGCGGCGGCCTCGTCTTCGGAAGAATCCGGCGAGGCAGAGGAATCCACCGGCGAGGACGATCTCGAGGATGCTTGGGGTGCTGCCTTGGCGGAACAGGCCGATGCCGAAGTGGTTGACGAGGCGGAAGAAGGCGGAGATGAAATTGCGCCAGCCACCTATGAAAATCTTGAGAATCAGGGAATCACCGAATCCAGAACGCCGGAAGACATCAACCTGGACGTTATTCTCGATGTTCCCGTCACGGTATCTCTGGAAATTGGTCGGACGCGCATGAGTATCCGCAATTTATTGCAACTGACTCAAGGTTCAGTCGTGGAGCTGGACCGGTTGGCGGGAGAGCCCATGGATGTTTTGGTCAATGGCACCTTGATTGCTCACGGTGAAGTGGTGGTGGTGAATGATAAATTCGGTATTCGTCTCACCGATGTGATCAGTCCGGCGGAACGATTGCGCAAGCTTCGATGAAAAATATTTGTTTGATAACAGGATTGTTTTTCCCCCAAATGGCATTGGCGGCGGATGAATATGGCCAGTCCCATTGGAATCTGGCGTTAATCGGACAGTGGCTTGGGGGATTGGTGACAGTGGTGGCCCTGATTCTGGTGTGTTTGTGGGCATTACAGCGGTTGGGCCGCTGGAGCGCGCCTGCCGGCGGGCAAATCCGGATGTTGGGAGGATTGTCCTTGGGAGGCAGGGAAAAGCTGGTGGTGGTGGAAGTGGGAGAAACCCAGTTAGTGTTGGGCATCTCTCCCGGCAGGGTACAAACCCTGTGTGTCCTGGAGGAAGATAAACGGTTATCGCCCAGTTCTGAACCCAGTTTTGGAGAGCAGCTCCAGCGGTCATTGAAAACAAGGGAGCAGAGCAAATGAAGAACGGGTTCGGCATGGTTTTTCTTTTGAGTGTGCCAGGGTTGGCGGTCGCGGCGCCGGGTTTGGAAGCGGTGCAAGTGACCACTGCCCCGGACGGTGGCAAAAGTTACACCATCAGCATCCAGGTATTGGCGCTGATGACGGCCCTGACGCTGTTGCCTGGATTGCTGTTGTCCATGACTTCCTTCACCCGCATTATCGTGGTGTTGGCGATTCTCCGTCAGGCATTGGGGACCGGCCAAACGCCCAATAACCAGATTCTGCTCGGGATTTCCTTGCTGCTGACCTTTTTCATTATGATGCCGGTGTTCGATCAGGCATACAAAACCGGTATTGCCCCCTATCTGGAGGAGAAAATAGAAGCAGGCGAAGCCCTCAAGCGGGTTACCGTGCCCCTGCGAAAGTTCATGCTCCGCCAGACCCGGGAAAGCGATCTGGGCTTGTTTGTCCGCCTGTCTGGCCGGGAAGACCTGGAGAGCCTGGACGATGTTCCCATGAGCATGTTGATTCCGGCCTTTATCACTTCGGAGTTGAAAACCGCTTTTCAAATCGGATTTTTGTTGTTTTTGCCCTTTTTGGTGATTGATTTGGTGGTTGCCAGCGTGTTGATGTCCATGGGGATGATGATGTTGTCTCCGGTAATTATCTCTCTGCCATTCAAGCTAATGTTGTTTGTGTTGGTAGATGGCTGGGCGCTGGTCATAGAAACCCTGGCTGCCAGTTTTTACACTGTGTAAAGCGTTTTTATCATGGATGCCGATACCGTCATGACCGTGGCCCATGAAATGTTGTGGGTGACATTGAAACTGGCAGCGCCCATTTTGCTTTCCGTATTGGCCGTCGGGCTGGTGGTGGCCATGTTTCAAGCGGCTACGCAAATTAATGAGATGACCCTCACGTTTGTCCCCAAACTCATTGTCATCGCGCTGGTTTTGGTGTTGGCGGGCCATTGGATGTTACGGTTGCTGACCGAATACACCCGCGAGCTTTATGAGAATATTCCGAGGCTGTTAGGTGGATGAAAGGAGCAATAAAGATTTCACCATTTTGTCTATCCGGACCTGGGGTCAGGAGTTCCAGTCTTCCATCCGCGGGTGTTGGCGGCCCGGATGGCAGCCATCAAGCCCCCAGGGATGGGTTCACGGCGTCCCGCGGATGGAAGACTGGAACTCCTGTTAGTTGAACCATGATTCATTGGACGGAAGCCCAGCTATTGGAGTATTTATCCCGTTTTCTTTGGCCCCTGCTTCGCACAGGGGCTTTCATCATGGCCATGCCGGTATTCAATAGCCATTCAGTGCCGGTAAGGGTGCGGGTCATCATGGCGGTAACGCTCTGCTGGATAGTCGCTCCAACCCTGGAGTCTGTACCAGTTCTGGATATGCTGGGATTTTCAGCCATTTTGGTGGCCATGCGGGAAGTGCTGATTGGCATGGCCATGGGCTTTATCATGCAAATGGCCTTTGCCGCCTTGATTTTTGCGGGGCAAAGCATTGCCTACAGCATGGGGTTAGGCTTTGCTTCCATGATTGATCCGCAATTGGGGGTTCAGGTGCCGATTATTTCCCAGGCATAT
Source organism: Methylothermaceae bacteria B42 (assembly GCA_001566965.1). Classification (NCBI taxonomy): domain Bacteria; kingdom Pseudomonadati; phylum Pseudomonadota; class Gammaproteobacteria; order Methylococcales; family Methylothermaceae; species Methylothermaceae bacteria B42. The sequence continues at coordinate 46,513 of LSNW01000038.1, forward strand.
TTGCTTTTTGCCACCCTGGTTTTTTTGGCCGCTAATGGGCATTTGGTGCTGATCGAAATGATCTCGGCCAGCTTCCATACGCTGCCCGTGGTGATGGAAAGTCTAGCGCGGGAGGATTTGTGGACCATCGTTCGCTGGAGCGCCACGGTATTTATCGGCGGCGTTTTATTATCCCTGCCCATTGTGGTGACTTTATTGTTCGTCAATATAGCATTTGGCATTGCGACCCGAGCCGCGCCGCAATTAAACATTTTTTCTGTGGGTTTCCCCGTAACTTTAATGTTAGGATTGGCGATGGTGTGGGTAACCTTTCCCGCCGTGCTGCATCGTTTTTCCCTGAGCTTGCCAGCGGCATATGAATTGATTGCCAAGCTATTGAGGTTGTAAGGCATGGCGGAAGATTCAGGCCACGAACGGAGCGAAGAACCCACCGCCAAACGGCTGGACGATGCCCGCAAGAAAGGCCAGATCCCCCGTTCCCGGGAGTTGAATACCTTCGTGGTGCTGCTGGCCGGGGTAATGGGGTGCAGTATTTTTGGTGGTTACATGGCGGAAAGATTACGCCAGACCATGACCGCAAATTTTAAGCTGGAAAGGAAAGAGTTGTTTGATTCAGATGCCCTGCTGGTTCACAGTGGCGAAGCATTCACCAATATATTGAGCATGTTAACCCCCTTCCTGGCTTTAATGGTATTGGCCGCCTTGGCGGCGCCCCTGGGATTGGGGGGCTGGATGTTCAGCTGGGGAAGTCTGCAACTCAAATTCAGCAAACTGAATCCCTGGGAAGGCTTCAAGCGGATGTTCGCCACCAAGGGATTGGTGGAACTGATCAAGTCGCTGCTCAAGGTTTTGTTGTTGGGCGGGGTAGCCACGCTTTTGCTGCAAGCTTTTCAGCGGGAAATTTTTGGGTTGATCCAGCAGAATTTGCAACCTGCGCTCAGCCACGGGCTGGAGATTCTGTGGCGGGCAACATTGCTCCTCAGCGCCGCTTTGGTGGTGCTGGTGGCCATCGATGTGCCATACCAGCTTTGGGATCATCGCAAAAAGCTCAAAATGACGCTGCAAGAAGTCAAGGATGAAATGAAAGAATCGGAAGGCCGCCCCGAGGTCAAGAGCAAGATCCGCCAGCTCCAACATGAACGGGCATCCCAACGGATGATGGAGGAAGTGCCCAAGGCGGACGTGGTCGTGACCAACCCTACCCATTACGCGGTGGCACTGAAATATGATCAACAAGGGGGCGGAGCGCCCAAGGTGGTGGCCAAAGGGGTGGACATGATTGCCGCGCAAATCCGCAACAAGGCGGTGGCGGCCGAGGTGCCACTGGTAGCGGCTCCGCCACTGGCCAGGGCCTTGTACTACAACACCGAATTGGAGCAGGAAATCCCGGAAGGGTTATACCTGGCAGTGGCCCAGGTGCTGGCTTACGTCTATCAGCTTAAAGTGGCGACCCATCCTGGCGAACGGCCGCCTCCACCAGTGGATTTACCGGTTCCGGAAGAATATTTACGACATTCGGGAGACATTAGGGAATGAACATTAATGTAATCCTGACCAGAATGAAGCAATTGGGCGGCGCGGGCCTGGGCGCGCCATTGCTGGTGACGTTGATGCTGATGCTGTTGGTGTTGCCGCTGCCCGCATTTGTGCTGGATTTGTTTTTCACTTTCAATATCGCTTTTTCTCTCATTATTCTTTTGGTAGTCATCTATACGGCCAAACCGCTGGACTTTGCCATATTTCCCACCGTATTGCTGGTGGCAACCCTATTGCGGTTGGGGCTGAACGTAGCCTCTACCCGCATTGTCTTGTTGGAAGGTCACGAAAGCCCGGAGGCGGCGGGCAAGGTGATCGAGGCATTTGGCGCCTTTGTCATCGGCGGTAATTTCGCCGTGGGGCTGGTGGTGTTTGCCATTTTGGTCATTATCAACTTTGTGGTAGTGACCAAAGGGGCGGGGCGAGTGTCGGAAGTCAGCGCCCGTTTCACCCTTGACGCGATGCCGGGCAAGCAAATGGCCATTGACGCGGATCTCAATGCCGGCCTGCTGTCCCAGGACGAAGCCCGTCAGCGCCGGCTGGAAGTGGCGCAAGAAGCGGATTTCTACGGCGCCATGGATGGGGCCAGCAAGTTTGTCCGCGGCGATGCCATCGCCGGGATCTTGATTCTTTTCATCAATGTCATTGGCGGTCTGGCCATTGGCATGGCCCAGCATGACATGACCTTTGCCGAAGCCGTCGAGCGTTACACCTTGTTGACCATCGGCGACGGCCTGGTGGCGCAAATTCCTTCCCTGTTATTGTCAGTGGCTTCGGCCATTCTAGTGACCCGGGTTTCCAGCAGCACCGAGGATATGGGCCAGCAGTTCAGCGGTCAGTTTTTCGATCACCCCAAGGCCTTGGCCATCAGCGCCGCGGTGATTGGCCTGTTGGGTTTGATTCCGGGAATGCCGAATTTGCCGTTTTTACTGCTGGGAAGCGTTTTGGGGGCGGGGGCTTATTATCTGTACCGACGCAATCGAGTGCTGGAAACCCAGGCTGAAGAGGCCCTGGTCCCGCCGCCGGAACCGGAAGTCAAAGAATTGAGCTGGGATGATGTGATGCCCGTAGACCGGATTGGCTTGCAAGTGGGCTACCGGTTGATTCCTTTGGTGGATAAACAGCAGGGCGGGCAGCTAATGGCCCGGATTAAAGGGGTTCGGAAAAAACTGTCCCAGGAATTGGGTTTTTTGATTCCGCCGGTACATATCCGGGATAACCTGGATTTATTACCCACCGCTTACCGGTTACAAGTGCTTGGCGTGACTGTTGGCGAGGCGGAAATTCAGCCGGATCGAGAAATGGCCATCAATCCCGGCCAGGTATTCGGCGCATTGCAGGGTATCGAAGGGAAAGATCCCGCCTTTGGCCTGGAGGCGGTGTGGATCGAGCCGGCGCAAAAAGATCACGCCCAGGCGCTGGGTTACACCGTCGTAGATCCTGAAACGGTGATTGCCACCCATCTCAGCCAAGTGCTTCAGGAACATGCATTTCAACTGTTTGGCCACGAAGAAGCGCAACAATGGCTGGACAATTTGGCCAAGGTGGCGCCGAAACTGGCGGAAAGTCTGGTGCCTCAAATTATTCCTCTGACGTTGCTGGTCAAGATCCTGCAAAACCTGCTCAAAGAGAAAATTTCCATCCGCGACATGATTACCATCGCCGAAACTTTGGCGGAGCAGGGGGGTAAGAGTCAGGAACCCGACACCTTGACCGCCGCGGTGCGTTCCGCGCTGGGACGTTCCATTGTCCAGAAAATCAATGGCTTGGAGCATGAGTTGCCGGTAATTACCCTGGATCCTGAATTGGAACAGTTATTGCAGCAAACCCTGCAAGGCGCTGGCAACGAAAGTGCCGGCATTGAACCGGGATTAGCGCAACGTATGCATCAACTGTTGGAAGAACAAACCCAAAAATTGGAAATGACCGGCAAACCCGCGGTCCTGTTGGTTTCTTCCCTGCTCCGCTCCTGGTTGTCGCGGTTCGTCCGCCATACTATTCCTGGACTGCACGTGCTGGCCTATAACGAAGTCCCGGAAGATCAACAGATCAAAGTGGTGGGCGTGGTCGGCCAAAGAGCTTAAATTTAGAGGTAACACTGGATGAAGATGAAACGTTTCCTGGCACCGGATATTCGCCAGGCTCTGCAACAAGTCAAGGAAACTCTGGGTCCAGATGCGGTCATCCTTTCCAATCGCAAAACCGATGAGGGGGTGGAAATCGTCGCCGCCCGCGATTTCGAGATGGAAACCATGCCGCCTTCCAGTCCACCTCGGGCGGAACCGGAAAAGCCAAAAGTGACACCCAAACCATCCTTTTCCGCCCGCGGCTATAGCGCGGTGGCGGAACTGGCTGACGCCTCGGACAAACCCAAGCCGGTTTCGGGGCGGACAAAGAAGCCGGCTAAAGATACCAGGCAAGTTGCCGATATCAATAAGGTGACATTAAACAATGGCGGAAATCGGGGCCCATCCAAGGACCCCCTCCTTACCCGGCAGAAGCCGGTGGCGCAATCTGCCGCTTCTACTGGGGACAGCCCGGTTTCCGCCACCCTTTCCAACATACCGGTTCATTCAGAGGAAATGCAGGGGATGCGGCGGGAATTGCAGCAAATGCGCTTTTTGCTGGATAGACATTTATCCCGGCAAGCCTGGCGGGAGGAAGTGGAGAAGTATCCTACCCGTCTGGATATTTTGCGCCAGCTTACCCAATTGAGTTTCTCTCCAACCCTGAGCCGCGAATTTGCTCAACGCTGTGGTCAGGCAGGGGACATCGCTTTTGCCTGGGAGCAAGTCCGGCAGGCAATAAGCCAGGCGATTCCTATCGCGGAAAATCCACTGCTGGATTATGGCGGGATTGTCGCTTTGGTCGGGCCGACCGGTGTTGGTAAAACCACTACTGTTGCCAAACTGGCGGCCCGTTTCCGGTTAAAGCACGGCCCCCGCCAAATTGCCTTGGTCACCACGGACAATTACCGGATCGCCGCCCATGAACAGCTCAGTACCTATGCCCGGATTTTGGGGGTGCCGGTGCGGGTGGCCGGTAATACGGAAGAGTTGCACGGTATACTCAGGGGTTTCATGGATAAAAAATTGGTACTGATTGATACCGCCGGCATGAGCCAAAAAGACTTGCGGCTGGCGGACCAATTCGCCCTTTTCCGGGAGAGTGAAATCGAGATTGAAACTCATCTGGTGCTTTCCGCCAGTTCCCAACTCAAATCCCTTAAGGAAACCATTGCCGCATTTTCCGGGTTCGGAGCCAAATCCTGCATTCTTACCAAACTGGATGAAGCCGGTACCTTGGGACCGGCATTATCCGCCTTGCTGGAGCACAGGTTACCAGCCGCTTTTGTCACCGATGGCCAACAGGTGCCGGAAAATCTGCATCGCGCCAATGCCAGGGATCTGGTCGAGTGTTGTTTTGCCGGCGAGGAAGCCGCATCCGCGCCAGATAAGAATGATTTCGCCTTTGAAGATTGGGTTGCTTATGCCAGCGTATAACTCGGATCAAGCCGCCGGAATCCGGCACATGACAAACCTCAAGCCAGTGCGGGTATTGGCGGTGGCCAGTGGCAAAGGGGGGGTGGGTAAAACCAATGTGTCGGTGAATCTCGGCGTGGCTTTAGCGCAGATGGGGCGGGCTACCGCCTTGTTGGATGCGGATATGGGGCTGGCCAATGTGGACATTTTATTGGGACTGCATCCTGGCTATAACCTTTCCCATGTCATTCGGGGAGAAAAGGCCCTGGATGAAATTTTATTGGAAGGCCCCGCCGGTTTGAAAATTGTGCCAGCCGCTTCCGGTGTGCAACAGATGGCGGAGTTATCGCCAGCGGAGCAGGCAGGTTTGATCCGGGCATTCAGCGAGCTGCAAATCCCTTTGGAAGTGTTGATTGTCGATACTGCGGCGGGGATTTCCGGCAGCGTGGTGAATTTTGCCCGGGCGTGCCAGGAAGTAGTGGTTGTGGTGTGTGATGAGCCCACATCCTTGACCGATGCCTATGCTTTCATCAAGCTACTCAATCGCGATTATGGCCTGCACCGCTTTCAAATTCTATGCAATATGGTGCGGGATGCGGGCCAGGGAAGGATTCTATTCGAAAAGCTTTGCCGGGTGACCGACCATTATCTGGATGTGACGTTGAATTATTTTGGCGCCGTTCCCTACGATGACGGCGTACGCAAGGCCGTGAGAATGCAACAGCCAGTGGTAACGGCATTTCCCGGATCGCCTGCTGCCCAGGCATTAAAATCCTTGGCGCGTAAGATTGAGACTTGGCCCATGAGTGACATGCCATCCGGGCAGCTGGAATTTTTTGTCGAGCGCATGATTCATTTCAGTTCGGAGGCATTCGCATGAAAGGCGCCCAGGCCTATGCGCAGGTACAGTCCCAGGATTTCGAATCAATCGTGGGTCGCTATACCCCGTTGGTGAATCGGATTGCCCATCATTTGAAAGCCAGGCTCCCGGCAAGCGTGCAATTGGATGATTTGATTCAAGCCGGCATGGTGGGTTTGTTGGAAGCCTCCCGTCAATACGATGCGGGGCAGGGCGCTAGTTTTGAAACCTATGCGGGGATCCGTATACGCGGGGCGATGCTGGACGAAGTGCGCCGTTACGATTGGACGCCCCGTTCCGTCCACCGCAAGGCCAGAATGATTTCCGAGGCCATGTATGCCATCGAACGCCGCACCGGCCGTGACGCCCGGGACACGGAGGTGGCGGAAGAGTTGAATATGACCCTGGATGAATATCATCAGGTGCTTCAGGATGCTATTGGTTGCCGTCTGTTTAGTGTCGATGAGTTGTTCGAAAATGGCGAGGCGATTCTGGATCAGATTAGTGGCTCTGAAGTAGCGCCCATTGATTCCCTTTCCAAGGATAATTTTAAGGCAGCGTTGGCGGATGCTATTGCCGGACTGCCCGAGCGGGAACGGTTGGTGATTTCCTTCTATTATGAAGAAGAAATGAATCTGCGGGAAATTGGCGAAGTGTTGGGAGTGAGCGAGTCCCGGGTATCCCAGATCAATAGCCAGGCCATGCTCAGGTTGCGGGCGCGGATGCGGGAATGGCTGCATGATTAGGTGGGTTGTGTCTCAAAACTCGAGGCGGCGCTGGTGTTCCAATCCTCCATCCGCGGGACGCAGTGAACCCATCCCTGGGGGCTTGATGGTGGCCATCCGGGCCACCAACACCCGCGGATGGAGGACTGGAACACCAGCTTAGGCGATCGGATTATATCGCCAAATCTCTTCAATCGGATGAATCACAGCCAACCGCGAAAATACGACTATATTTACTATTAATTGAGTTAAACGACAGACAAGGGGTTGAGCGTTGGACAAGAACATGAAAATCCTGGTGGTGGATGATTTTTCCACCATGCGCAGGATCATTAAAAACCTGCTGCGGGAACTTGGGTTTACCAATATCAGCGAAGCTGACGATGGTCAAACAGCGCTGCCCAAGCTGCAGGCCGGGGACTTTGATTTGCTGATTACCGACTGGAATATGCCCGGCATGACCGGCATTGAACTGCTGAAGGCGGTACGAGCGGACGAAAAGTTATCAACCATGCCGGTACTGATGGTGACGGCCGAGGCCCGCCGGGATCAGATTGTTGCCGCCGCTCAGGCTGGTGTGAATGGCTATATTATCAAGCCTTTTACCGCCGGTACTCTGAAAGAGAAGCTGGAAAAAATCTTTGAACGTCTGGCGGCTTAGGGGCAATTCATGGCAGCAGTAACAACTGAACTGGATGAATCCCTCAGTGCACGCCTGGAGCGCGCCAAAGCCTTGGTGATTGCTCTGGAACAAGGAGATGAAGCAGAGGCTGACCGGATTTTGGATGAGATCGGCCGGGTACGGGAAAGCATGCTTTTTCAGGAGATTGGCAAATTAACTCGTCAGCTTCACGAGGCTTTGACAGGCTTCATGGTGGACAACAAATTGGCAGAGCTTACCGAAAACGATATTCCCGATGCCCGCGAGCGTTTGAATTATGTCATCACCATGACCGATCAGGCGGCCAACACCACGCTTAACGTTTTGGATGAGGTCTTGCCGCAAATCAATTCTCTCAGTGAAAAAACCGATAACTTGGGCGCCCGCTGGGAGCGGTTTCTGCAACGGGAAATGCCTTATGCGGAATTCCGGGAAATGAGCCGGGAAATTAGCAGTTATTTTAAAGATATATCGCCCGCCCTGGCGCAAATGCAAGCGCAGTTGAATGAAGTGCTGATGGCGCAGAGTTTTCAGGATTTGACCGGGCAAATTATCCGCAAGGTTATCGAACTGGTGCAACAGGTGGAAAACAGCCTGATTGAATTGATCCGCTTTTCAAGCCGGCATATTGGACCTTCTACCCCGGAGACCGGGCATGGGAAGCCCGAAGTAGAAGCCGAGGGGCCGGTAGTTCCGGGGGTAGACAAGGCAGAAGCTGTCAGCAACCAGGACGATGTGGATGATTTATTGTCCAGTCTAGGGTTTTAACCCGAATATTGCACCAGCCGGTTTCGAGCCTTTAAGTAATTTATTGAATTAGGGAAAGAAAATGCTAAATTTTCACATTATTCACGAGGTGCAATTTGTCCCTGGCCCGAATCCTATCCCGGCCCTGGCTTGTCCAGGCACGCCTGGACTTGAATTTCCCTCAACCCATAGCTACGGCTATGGGTTTACTCCGGGCGTCCTGCCCTTCGCCCCTTACGGGGCCAGCGGAGCTGTTCCAAATCGCTCCCGGCGATTTGGTCAGTCCAATCCTGCGTCCAGCCGCACCTGTCCTGCGCCATCATCCGGGATGCTGGTGCAATATTCGGGTTAAGGAAGGAGATCTCCATCATGGCGATAGATTTTGACGACGAAATTCTCCAAGACTTCCTGGTAGAAGCCGGGGAAATCTTGGAGCAGTTAGGCGAGCAACTGGTAGATCTGGAGCAATCGCCCGAAGACAGTGATCTGCTCAACGCGATTTTCCGGGGATTTCATACGGTCAAGGGCGGGGCGGGCTTTTTGAGCATAACTCCGCTGGTGGAGCTGTGTCATAAGGCGGAAGATGTTTTCAATCTCTTGCGTCAGGGAGACCGCAAGGTGGAACCTGCCTTGATGGATGCGGTACTCAAGGCGTTGGATGTCATCAACGAGATGATTGACGCGATTCGGGGCGGGCAGGAGCCTGCTTCGGCCGATCCCGCGTTGCTTAATGCACTGGCGCAATTTACCGTGCCTGATGATGGCAGTGCTTCCGTGGAGGTGGCGCCACAAGCAGCGGTTAACGAGCAACCGGAAACAACACCAGAGTCAATCGAAGCGCAACCACCGGAACCCGATCCCGTTGAGCAAGAATTCGAAGCTATGCTCCAAGGTGTGCAAGAACCCCAAGAAACGGTTCCTGCGGCTGATGAAATTACCGAAGAAGAATTTGAAAAATTATTGGATTCACTTCACGGTCCCAGTGGCGCGCCAGGAAAAAAAGAAGAGGGCTCGCAATCGCCGAAACCTTCCGCAACTTCCGCTGATAATGACGAGATTACCGAAGAAGAGTTCGAAGCCTTGCTGGATCAGCTCCATGGACCTGGAAAACATCAAGCAGCAGTGGCTAAACAGTCTGAAGAACGCGTCAAATCAAGCCCTGCCAATGCCGAGGTTAAACCTAAAACCGATCCGCCTAAACCAAAGCCGCCCAAGCAGGAAGATAAGCCCCGCCCGCAGTTGAAAGCGGTTGCTGGCGGCAAGCCCAAAGCCCCGACGGGGGAAACCACGGTTCGGGTGGACACCCAGCGCCTGGATGAAATCATGAACATGGTGGGTGAATTGGTCCTGGTCCGGAACCGGTTCAAGACCCTTCGCGAAGCCCTGGATAACGAAGACATGGCCAAAGCGGTGGCGAATCTGGATGTGGTGACTTCAGACCTTCAGCTGGCGGTCATGAAGACCCGCATGCAGCCCATCAAGAAAGTATTTGGCCGTTTTCCCCGCGTGGTCAGGGACTTGGCGCGCAGCCTCAACAAGGAAATCCGGTTGGAAATGCACGGCGAGGACACGGATTTGGACAAGAATCTGGTGGAAGCGCTTGCCGATCCCTTGGTGCATTTAGTGCGCAATTCCGTCGATCACGGCATTGAGATGCCTGATGAGCGGGAAAAGGCAGGCAAGCCCCGCGAAGGCGTGGTGGTGCTGACTGCCGCCCAGGAAGGTGATCATATCCAGTTAACCATTGAAGACGATGGCAAGGGCATGGACCCTGAAATGTTGCGTCAAAAAGCAGTGGAAAAAGGGTTAATGGATGAAGAAAGCGCCGCCCGCCTAGACGAAAAGGAGTGCTTTCATTTGATTTTCATGCCGGGATTTTCTACCAAGTCGGAGATATCCGATATTTCCGGGCGTGGGGTAGGCATGGATGTGGTGAAGACCCGGATTAGTCAGATGAATGGCAGCGTGGATATCGATTCCGAAAAAGGGAAGGGCACCAAGCTCACTATCCGCGTACCTTTGACATTAGCCATTATGCCCACCCTGATGGTGAAATTGGAACACCAAGCCTTTGCCTTGCCCTTGGCCAGCGTTGTGGAGATCCTGGATTTGGACTTGAATCAGACCAATGTGGTGGATGGCCAGGAAGTGGTTATTGTCCGCGAGCAGGCACTGCCCCTGTTTTACCTAAAAGACTGGCTGATTCACGGCCGGCGTAGTGAAATCCGCTCGCAAAACGATGGCAATGTGGTAGTGGTGAATGTGGGAGGACGGCACGTTGGTTTTGTGGTGGATCATTTGATTGGCCAGGAGGAAGTGGTCATCAAAGCTCTGGGTGCCAAGTTGCACGGACTGGTAGGCCTGGCAGGGGCCACGATTACCGGAGATGGCATGATTGCGTTGATTCTCGATGTTCCCGGACTAATGAAGCGCTATGCTGCCTGACCATGATTAGATGGTAGTTAACAAAGCATTGATTCGGGTATCGAATCCAACCCCCAGAAAAAGCCTGTATCCTAAAGACTTAATGGTGGCAGTAATCCACAGTAAATCTGCTGTCAACGGGGCAAATAAGCCTAAGGGTGAAAGAAAAGATTCGCCTTTTCAGTTGTTGCTGATCGCCGCATCAACCGGGGGGCCTTTGGCTCTGCAGAAGGTTCTTCCTCAACTGAAGACTAACGTGGGATTCCCGATTTTGGTGGTGCAACACATGCCGAAGGATTTTACCCGCGATTTTGCCGAGCGATTGAATCGATTATCCAAAATTGAAGTACGGGAAGCCGAGGACGGGGACCGGTTAAAGCCTGGACTGGCGTTATTGGCGCCGGGCGGGAAGCAAATGGAGTTGGAAGCCAACCGGACCATCAAAATCCGCGCTACCAGGCATAAAGAACTCTACAAACCCAGTGCGGACATTACTTTTACCTCGGTTGCCCATCGGTTTATGGGCAGGGTGCTGGCCATTGTCATGACGGGCATGGGCGCGGACGGACGGTTTGGCGTCAAAATATTGAAAAGCAAAGGGGCCCGCATATGGGTCCAAGATGAACAGAGTTGCACCATTTATGGTATGCCGAAAGCCGTTGCCGATGCTGGTCTAGCCGATCAAATCATCGGCTTGGATGAGATCGGCAAACGCTTCAGGGAAATGTAACGATATGGACCCCTTAAGTATTGTCGGATTAATTGTAAGCATCGGCGCGGTTGTTTTTGGCAATATGCTGGAAGGCGGGGATTTGTCCTTTTTGGTCAATGGGCCGGCAATGCTGATTGTGATGGGGGGTACTTTAGGCGCGGTGCTGTTGCAGACGCCGCCACCGGTTTTCTTGAGGGCTGTCAAAAAATCGGGGGGGGTGTTTCTGCCGCCGAAAATCCAGTTGCGGCAACAAATCAAAAAAATTGTGCAGTGGAGCGGCCAGGCTCGCAAGGAAGGGTTGTTGGGCCTTGAAAATGAGCTGGACCGGGAAAAGGACAGCTTCGTCAATAAAGGTCTGCAATTGTTGGTGGATGGCAATGAGACTGAAATCATTCGCGAAGCCATGTCTTTGGAGATGGTGACGAAAGAACAGCAGGATTTTCAAGCCGCCAAGGTTTTTGAGGCCATGGGCGGTTATGCGCCCACATTGGGTATTTTGGGCGCGGTGCTGGGCCTGATTCAAGTCATGCAAAACTTGAGTGATCCAGAAAAATTGGGAAGCGGAATCGCAGTGGCGTTTGTGGCGACGATTTACGGGGTGGGATTGGCCAATCTGGTGTTTTTGCCTATCGCCAACAAGCTTAAAGCACAAGCCCGCGCCTTGAGCTTGTCCCGGGAACTGATGATTGAAGGCATTATCGCCATTGCCGAAGGAGAGAATCCCCGCAATATCGAAATCAAGTTGAGCGGATTTTTGGAATGAAATCCAGATCAGTCCGGGCCAGAGCTTTTGACGAGGAACACGAAAACCACGAACGGTGGCTGGTTTCCTATGCCGACTTTATTACCTTGTTGTTTGCCTTTTTTGTGGTGATGTATGCCATCTCTTCCCTGAATGAAGGTAAATATAAGGTACTCGCTGAATCATTGGACAAGGCTTTTAAAGAACCCTCGCAAAAAACTTTGGATCCCATTCAGATAGGGGAAACGCCGAAAACCGTGAACCCACTGGATGCTCTGGTCAATGCTGCAAAACCTGTCACCGAGCCTGTTTCTGAAGAAGGCCAAGAGCAAATCAAGCTGCAGAAAATTTCCGAGCAAATTGAAGAGGTTTTGGCGCCCTACGTGGATGATGATTTAGTGGCGGTCACTCGCAATGAATTTTGGGTGGCGGTGGAGATGAAAAGCGGCATGCTGTTTGCCAGTGGCAGCGCCAAATTATCCAAGGCAGCCGATCCCGTGCTCAGTAAACTGGCCGAAATTGTCCGGGAGATGCCGGATAATCCAATCTATATTGAAGGACATACCGATAACGTGCCTATTCAGACCCGCGAATTTCCCTCCAATTGGGAATTGTCCGCTGCCCGCGCTGCCAGTGTTGTAAGGAAACTGGTGGAAACCGGCGTTGCGCCAAAGCGACTGGCGGCGGTGGGCTATGGAGAAAATCATCCTGTGGCCGATAACAACAGTGAGGAAGGCCGCTACCGGAACCGTCGGGTGGTGATGGTGCTTCAGGCCAAGAATCTGGCCCGCTATCAAGTGCTTTCCAAAGAGCGGAAAAATTTGACGCAGGCAGTGGCAGCGCCATGACTACCAATGTATTGAGAGAGTGAGGACGATGCAAGTATGGGCAATTTCCAATCAAAAAGGCGGCGTGGGTAAGACCACCACGGTTGCCACTCTGGCGGGGCTGCTGCAAGAGCAAGGCGCCAGGGTGTTGATGGTGGACCTGGATCCCCATGGTTCGTTGAGCAGTTACTTTGAAATGAGTCCTGAAAAGGTAGAACACGGCGTTTATGACTTGTTTCGCCAGGCCATGGGTCATCAACATGAAGAAAATCCAGAGAACTATATTCAGTCCACGGCATTTGACAATTTATCCCTATTACCGGCAGTCATGGCCCTGGCCACTGTGGAGCGCCAGGCGGGGGCCATTGAAGGACTGGGGCTGGTGCTGCAAAAAGCCCTTGAGCGTCTCCGGGGGAAATTTGATTATGTCTTGGTCGATACCCCGCCAATGCTTGGGGTATTGATGGTAAATGCCCTGGCGGCCTGCGATCGTTTGATTGTACCGGTGATGGCGGAATACCTTTCCTTGCAGGGATTGGAGCGCATGCTGCGAACCCTGGCCATGATCTCCCGTTCCCGCAAGCGGCCCTTTGATTACACCATTGTCCCAACCTTGTTCGACCGCCGTACCCGGGTTTCTTCTGAAAGTCTCAAATTGTTGCAAGAACGTCATGGAGATTGCCTTTGGTCCGGCGTGATTCCCGTGGATACCAAATTACGGGAGGCCAGCGAGGCCCATCTACCCGTATCTCAGTATTACCCTAATTCCCGCGCGGCCATCGCTTATGAGCAATTGCTGGAGTTTCTGCTGGAATCCAGTGTCAGCGACGAACCTCAGGCGCTTTCAGCATGAGCGGGATCAGTGAAGGGGCAGAATTTATGACACAAGCCAATTCCCCGCTGGATCAATATTTTGAATCCCTGCTTTCGCCCAATGCGTCAAATGCTTCTCAGCCGAAAGCCGAGGAAATTGAGGTAGCACCCCAGCAAGAGGAGAAGATTCTAGAGGAAACGCCACCACCTGTCGTCTTGCCCGAAGGATGTCCGGCATGGGTGGCAGGGCAATTTGCTATCCAACCCTTTGGTCTGGGGGGGTTGCAGTTTGCCCTGCCCGAGTTTCAAGTGAACGCAGTCATTCCCTGGCCGCAAGTCATTCCTCAACCTGAACAGCCGGCTTGGGCACTGGGCGAATTTGTCTTGGAAGAAAGGAAGGTTTGGGTGGTAGATACCTTAAAACTAATTCTTCCAGCAGGTAAGCAACCGGTGCCGGCTTATCAAATGTTGTTGGTGGGTGATGGGATGGCGCTGGCCTGCGATAGCGTGGAGCAAATGGTGATTCTGGATCCCAATCAGGTGAAATGGCGTCAAGAGAGAACGCACAGGCCCTGGTTATTGGGCATGTTGACCACATCTCCTTGTGCCCTGATTGATTTTGAAAAATTGGTTTGAGACCTGAATTTTGCAAGTAATTTGAGCACCGAGGGTGTCAAGCAAAGCTTTAGGCAAGGCGGCAAGCCAATTTTTGCGCAGGAGTAGCAGCGCTACTTCGAGCATAAAATTGGTGCGGCCAACGCAGCATAAAGGCTTGATTTGGCAGCCGAATGCCGAATCACTTGCAGAATTTAGGTTAGATTAAATGATTTTATTTTTGGTGGAGAAATAGCAATGGCAGATGCAGCTGAAAAACTCGGTGATGAACTACTGCAATGGGTAACTTTCCGACTTGCCGAAGAAACCTATGGCATTAATGTCATGCAAGTACAAGAAGTTCTGCGGGTGACCGAGATCGCGCCAGTACCCGGATCGCCCGATTATGTCATCGGCATCATCAATCTGCGGGGCAATGTGGTGACAGTCGTCGATACCCGCAGCCGGTTTGGCTTGCCTTCGAAGGAGCCCGATGATCTCTCCCGTATCGTCATCATAGAATCAGGCGATCAAGAAATCGGAATTTTGGTGGATAGCGTGGCGGAAGTCGTGGAATTGCGCGCCTCTGATATGGAGTCCGCGCCCAATGTAGGGAATGAAGAAAGTTCCCGCTATATCCAGGGCGTTACCAGCCAGGATGGCCAGCTTTTGATTCTGGTGGATTTAAACAAGTTTCTCACTGACGAAGAATTGGCGGAAATTGAAAGCCTGTAATTTTTGCACCTGTCAAGGAAATGCTTGAGGTTGACAACGATAAAAGTACGCTTCAAAACCGGCTTGAAAGCGTTATCCTGACGACACGTAGTTAAAAATTTTCCAGATTGGGAAGTTTGTCAATAAATTTTGCAATCGGATCAAACGAACGGAATAGTAGTTTTAAAGAGTTGGTTACAGAGTACTGGCGGCTGGCCGTTTTCAACCGGTGGCGTAACAATTGCATGGATTAATTGAAAGGGAACATAAAACTAAGAATATAGCTTTTTCATAGGAGGACAGTAGCGGGTCTGATGCATGCGCTATCAGATCTATTGTTTGACTTCCATGAGGTGAAGATTATGTTCGAGTGGTTACAAAATTTAATCCAGCGTAGTTGCCATAGCATAGCCCTGCGTTCGTACCGGTGGCAGCGAAAAAAAGTCATTTATCTAGGGCAAAAACAAATCCAATGGCAGGACCCCTTGTCCCTGTTATGGTACTCGGAAAGCACTGCAATGCGGTTGCTCAAAGCCCGTATTTTGGACGAAGCGGGGCGGAAATAAAGTTGTACTGTACTAGTTTTGATTGGGTTTGAACTAAATACGATCAGGATACCGTCGAACTTTCCCAACAGTGCCTTGGCAGCCGCCTTGCCACTCCCCGTTGCGGTGCACAAATGATCATCGTCCGAACCCGAATGCCACCAAGATCCATTCCTTCGCGCCTCCCCCGTCCCCAGAGATCATGACGGGCGCTGTGATATAAATCCACCCGTTTCTGCACTTGCAAGCAGCTGGGATTTTGGCTGAGGGAGGCGTTCGCTGTGAATGCTCCACCGGCTTTAGCCGGTGGAGCATTCACAAAATCCGATGATTTTGGAGAAAAACTCGTTTTGCCTATTGACAAGCCGCGGTTATATAGATGTTACGCCAATTTTTGCACATGCTTAAAATCCCGAATTGATTCAATTTCATTTTTTTCGATTTTTTGTGCCTTATATAACTCCCACCGGATTTGTAGGTTAAGCCAAAAATCTGGAGATACACCAAAAAACTTACCCAACCGCAAAGCGGTGCTTGGGGTGACCCCACGCTTTTTATTAACCAGCTCATTTATACGCTGGTAAGGAACATGTATCGCATCTGCAAGCTCACGTTGTGTTATGTTCATGGGAACAAGAAATTCTTCTCGTAACATTTCCCCTGGATGGGTGGGTTCTCTATGGGTAGGAATCCTCATAATATTTACCTTAATGATAATCTGTTATTTCCACATTTGCCGGACCTGAATCATCCCAAATAAAACAAATTCGATATTGTTCATTGATACGGATGCTATACGTACCCTCTCTATCGCCGGAAAGTCTTTCCAGACGATTGCCCGGAGGCACATTTAACTCTTCCAATACCTGAACTGAATCTAATTGGTCTAGCTTCCTTGTTGCAATTTGCCACAATGTTTGTGGGCACGCTTTTCTTGCCTGCTTTGAATTTACTCCATTAAATATATCTTCCGTGCCTTTATCCTTAAACGATACAATCATCATATCATAATAGCACGGATTTCATGCTAGTCATGATGGGGTTTCAATTTTTTAACTGCATAATGATTTGCATGACCGGACGCAAAAAGCAGAGCGACGATAGGAGCGGCGCTTTTTGCGGTCCGAGTTGATGCTTTTGATACTTATTCATGACCGCCTCCCCCGGTAAACGGGCTTAGTTCCCAAGTTCGACAGTTAAGGCTGTAAGTCTTTGTATTTGTTGGACTGAAGTTCAAAAATTTGCACTACAAGCCCTGAAATTAGGTGGGAATTCTCAAAGATCATTGATTTATCGTTCGCAAATTTTAAGACGCCAATATCGTTTAAGCAATGCCGTAGCCGATTTTGGCACTACACGATTTTGATGAATAAATGGCTCTAAACCGCGTGGTTACGTGGCTAAGAAGGATTATTCAAACTGCTAACTGTCGAACTTGGGTTAGTTGACTGGCCACTATCCAAACTTCGAATGAAGTGTACGATGTCAATGCATCAAACAGAGGAGGCGATCAAATGAGGCTTG
>LSNW01000039.1 GCA_001566965.1 Methylothermaceae bacteria B42
AAACTGGGGGTAGCGACGTCACTCAGTCGCCCGGCAGTGAGTAATGACAATCCTTATTCCGAATCCCTATTCAGGACACTTAAATATACGCCTGAATATCCCTCACAGCCCTTTGAGACAATAGCTGTTGCCAGGGAATGGGTAAGCGGCTTTGTGGACTGGTACAACCACCAGCATCGGCATAGTGGTATTCAATTTGTCACACCGGCTCAACGCCATGACGCTAAAGATCAGGCGATATTAATTCAACGTAAGGCGGTCTATGAGGCTGCTAAAGCACGAAACCCCAAACGATGGAGTCAACATACCAGAAACTGGGATTGGCAACCTGACGTCTGCCTAAATCCTGATAAACAGAATGATTCGCGCTCAGTCAACAAGCTCAATATCATTCATTAATTTTCAACTTTTGGCGACAGTTACTTTGACATTTACCGACAGAGCCAGGGGATGCGTGAGCAGAAAGACCATGCTAGTGATGATCTACAAGCTGGGTATGTGTGCCGAGAAAAGGTGGCGGCGCATCCGCGGATTTGACCAGCTTGCCAAGTTCATCGAGGGCGTGAAATTCAAAGATGGCATCGAGATAAGCGAGATGAACGAACACACCGAGGAGAACAGGAATGCCGCCTGATTAGCCATTCCTGATACACCAGATTTGACTATAACTCCTTCACGCCTCAGCGTCCCGGTTGCAAAATCCTTTCCATGATAGAATGAACCGAATATAAATTCCTTGTATTTTCTTCCATATCGGTCATCGAACTCTACAAAAAACTCTCTTCCGCACCTGACGACAAGGCACGGGCCCGTATCATTGCCGAAACCTTCTAAGCATTAGAAAAATGTTATCCCAACCTCTCCGATATCGCTAATGGTTTGTGTGACACCTAATTTTGTGGTTATGCCATAGCTAAAATTCTGGTATAACTGTATTGTAAGTTGCTCATGCCATTATGCTTTTTCGTGAGCACATAATGATACTTTCTGAGTGCTGATGAGTCATTTAGTGCTTTACAAATACACAGCGGGTATTTTTTAATTTTTGATGCTTTGGTCTACTCCTTAAAACTTGTTTAAAATAGCTCTATGGATACTGAAACTACAGACACCCCCACATCTCGATCTTCATTGAAATCAAATTCAGTAGAAAACAGAAGGGATCGTGTCAGAGTATCACGCAGATCTTCTCATTCTCACAGAAAACGGACCAAATTGATCTATGGATTGTGGACGGCTGTTGGAATACTTTTTTCAGTATTGATGTTTGTTTCCGTTAAGCTAAGCATGTATGCAAAGGAAGTTACCGAGCTGAACATGATAGAAAAAAAGCAGTCTCGGGAATTGGAGCAAATGCGGCCCAAGCTGGACCAGCTAAAAAAAGAAATCGATGAGCTTGTCATGGGGCGTTTGCCTTCGCTACATAAGCTGGAATTCGATAAGGTAATTCCAATTAAGGAAAAATACGTGCGCAATATCATTTTTACCCTGATAGGCCACGAACAAGATAGGAATTATGAATATAAGATGACCTTAAAAAACGACACGCTGACGGCGATTCATCCCATTGTCAAAATCCTTTTTTTTGATCGCCTGGGGATTCAAGTAGGCTCATCAAGTATCGGGCTTGACGAAAATGGATTGCCGACATTGGACGTGCTTGATCGAGGGGAAGTGCGCTCCTATAATTCCGTGGTTAAATTATCCGATGGTAGGCGGGCGGAATACTTTATGATCCAGGTGGATTTGCCCGAATACCAAAAAGTCTCTCAGGATCGACCCATTCACTAAGCTGATCTAGTCTATTCGGGGCAGCGCTAACTTGCTGGTATCGGCAATAGGCTTACGGTTAGGTAGGGATTTTTTAAGTTTTTTAATAAGCTTTTCTGCGGTCGCCCTGTAGGCAGTCAGTTTTCCTCCATAGAGCGTTATAAGACGTGGCTGTGTTGAACGGTCAACCCAAAATATGGTTTCCCGTGGCCGAGAGAAAGCGCCTTCCTTTCCCGCAGGCAAAACTCTAAGCCCGGCGAAACTTTCCTGAATATCTTCCAGAGCTCTTGATTCCTCGAAATAGTGGTTGTAGACAGCCAACAGATATTCAATTTCCTGGGGCAGAGGCGTAACTTGGGCAGGATCTCCTTGGTACGGAGTTTCCGTTGTCCCTACAAGAATATTATCCCGCCAAGGCATGACAAAGACAGCTCTTTGATCCTGAGGGGCTTCCAGATAATAAATATGTTTCAAATGGCCTGGAATCTGAATATGGGTGCCTTGGACTAAATCGATGGCATAAGGTCTTTGAGGTGGGATGATTTTAGCCAATACTTCATTGGCCCACGGGCCGGCAGTGTTTATGATCACCCGTGTTTTGATTTGCTTCCGTCCTTCCGGGGTTGAAAAATCCAGAGTGCAGCCATGATCATAAACTTCGCCATGTTCGAAGCATGCTTGAAAATAGATTTCCGCGCCCAATGATGCCGCTGAAGCCAGCACCGCTCGAGTCAGGAGGGCATCGTCCGTTTGGGCATCGTAGTAACTGAATAATGCCTGCAAATCCTGTTTGCGCAGCCCATCTAAGTCATCCCAACGGTGTTTGGGAATAAAATAAAATGGTTTAAAACTGAATATCGAGTAAATCGCCAAACCAAGTGCTATTTTCCACGGACGCCTGTGGGTTTCGGGGAAGACAGGAATGCGAAAAGGCACCATGCGAACCAAATGGGGTGCATTTCGGAGTAACCGAGCGCGTTCTTGTAAACACTCCCAAACCAAGTGGAATTGACCTGTCTCGAGATAACGAAGACCGCCGTGTATCAATTTTGAGGAGCGGCTGGAAGTCCCGCGAGCAGGTTCGGGATACTGTTCCAGAACCAGCGTCTTGTAACCTGCTGCCGCCGCGGCTTGGGCTGCTCCCGCGCCATGTATGCCAGCACCAATGACTACAACATCATAATCCATGATGACACGCTTTTTCCACCAGGCGGGGATCGCTCAACATACCTCCAATGTCTGCGGTTTCAATTAGTTCAGCCCCCTTATCAGCCCAGGACAATGCCAGCTCTGGATTCATAAGGTCGTAGATCATCCAGCGCCATGGTCCTTGCCACAGAAGCTGCTTTTGGGGGATTTTGCGTACATTGCAGATCAATAACTGCGGCTGGATTGCCTGGGCTTTTACTTTATGGTTGTTGTCATACCGATGAAGCACCCAACCAACAGGCCAGCCCCCTTGTTGGTGGGCGAAGACTAAAACTTCATCCTCATAGGAAATTAAAACGCATTGTTGTCTATAAGGTTCCAAGGCATTAAGCAGGGGGCCCAGGACGGTTTTAAGTCCCCAGCGGGTAATACTCTCTTCTTTTATTTCCACCAGTGCACATGCCTTGGGACAGCGTTTCAATAATTGCAATGCTTCTGTCAGTCGTGGAATAGGCGTAGGAAAAAAGCGTTCGCCAAAACGGTTTGGCTCGTGCACGCTAAATTGGCTTAATCGTTCTGCGGTCGATTCAAATATGCTGACATCTTTACCTGCCGTTCGTTTGAGAGTGGCATCGTGGAGGAGCATGTATTCTCCATCGGCCGTCATTTGGAGGTCAAATTCGAGTATGCAAGCACCCGCCCGCAACGCTGCCTCCAAGCCAATCAAGCTGTTTTCAGGGTAACAATGCATGTAGCCGCGATGGGCAACAAGGGTGGGGATATTCGTCATTGCCGGTATTGTTCCAGAAAATGGCAGAATTGGCGATAGCGCAATTCTAACCCGGGATCAGGCCGGGGCGTGAATAGGTTGTTTGTCACTGTCAATCTCCAGTTTTCCGGACATCCAGCGGCCAGCCAAGCAATGCCCCGGGCAGTCGTTTCCGATTCCCCTAGGCGCTCTACTGCCAGATGAGTAAGATTAGCCAATAATTGACACAGTGCATCCGCATTGGCCAAGCCGCCACTGACATAGAGCTTGGAAATTGGGGCTTCTTGATTCATCAGTTCAAGATTAGCTTGAATCATAAAACCAATACTTTCCACAATGGCCACCACACGCCTGTCAATAGTAAATTCATGATCGTCGCCCATGAACTTAGGTTTCAGATTATCCCGCCACCATGGGGAACCCAGGCCGCCAATGGTATTGATAAAGACAGGAGGATCTTTCACCTGCTCAAGCCAGTAAGATAATTGCTGGTAGAAATTCTTGATACCCCATTTTGTTTGCGCCCAATCCAAAGCATTGCCAGCGCCATTAATCGTAGCTTCACGAAGGTAACAGGTACGACGGGAATCACTATAGGCAATCCCGGTAAGCTGGTACGGACTGGATTTTGGCGCAGGGCCGATATCCCGCAGGATAAAGGCGCCGCTGCCAAGGTTGATCAAAACGCTGTCTGGTGGCAATTCCCCCGCACCGAAAAAGGCCGCGTTTTGATCGCCATTTACGGCAAGCACGGGAATATTCGTGCTCGCCAACAATCCATATTCACAACA
Organism: Methylothermaceae bacteria B42; assembly: GCA_001566965.1. NCBI lineage: Bacteria > Pseudomonadati > Pseudomonadota > Gammaproteobacteria > Methylococcales > Methylothermaceae > Methylothermaceae bacteria B42. The sequence goes on from LSNW01000039.1 coordinate 4,480, forward strand.
AATCGGGGAGCACTGAGGCAAACAGGTTTCAGGGACTTGAAACCATTCCAACAATTGAGGTGACCAGTTAAGGGTCGCAAGGTCCATCAATTGCGTGCGTTGGGCATTGCCGTGATCTATTGTGAAGGGGTGGGTTTCGAGCAAATGAAATATCATAAAGCTCGTCAGCGGGGAGAGCCTCAATTGATCATATTTCCCATGATTATCCGCCAGCCAATCGAGTAACCAGCGAAGCTTGCTGGCACCATAATAAGGTGAAAGCGGAAGTCCGCTGATTTGGCGGATTTCCGCTTCATGAATCTGCAAATCCTCGATTAATGCTGCGCTCCGCACATCCTGCCAGCTCAATGCTGGACTGATAGGTGTGCCATCTTCGTGCCAGGCCAAAACCGTGGAGCGTTGGGTGGCGATGCCGCAAGCAGAAATAGAACCCGGATTGGAAGCGATGACTTGGTGGATCACCGCTCTTGCCGAATTAACTATCTCCTGGGGATTTTGTTCAACGCGTCCATTGTCAAAACGGGAAATTGCAACATTTTGCCGAGCCTGGGCAATTTGCCGGCCTTGGTGGTCGTACAAAATTGCGCGGCTGGCATGGGTGCCCTGGTCAATGGCCAAGTAAGTATTCACGGTGAAATTTCAGGGCAAAGCTCATTTGCTTGCGATGGCTCTGCAGAAGCGTGTTTGGCCAAATATCGAGAACGCAGGAACTGAGGAATCCGTTGCTCCAACCAATAGTATCCTTTGCCCGGTACCGTTCCTTGAATGAATCCCACATGGCCGCCACCAGCAGTAATCTCCATGGCAAAACTTGGGGAGGTTTCTTCAGGCGGTGGAATGACATCCGGTATCATGAATGGATCGTCTAGGGATTGAATCAGCAGTGTTGGCACCTGGATATCTCCCAAAAACCGGCGGGAACTGCATTGGCGGTAATAGTCATGCACGTCTTCAAAAGGATAAAGCCCGGCAATCACCCGATCATCATACTCCCAAAAGGAGCGAATAGAATCCAGTTCGCCTAATGCCTTTAACCGCTTGGCTTCTGCATGAAAACCTTTTTTTTCGAGATAGCGGATTTTTTGGGCTATATATTGCTTCAATTCCCCAATCAATCGATTGCGGTAGATTCTGGAAAACCCCCGGTCCATTGTGTCCGCGCACAGATGCAGTTGTAGCGGCACCGACACCGCACACGCGGCAAATAAATCTATTGTTTTTTTCCTTTCTCCCAGCCATTTCAACAACACATTGCCACCGAGAGAAAAACCCACAGCTGCTTTGGGAGCCCCCGGTTCTAGATGGAGTAGATGGCGATAGACAAAATCTACGTCATCAGTTTCACCCGAATGGTAACAGCGAGCAGTACGATTTGGCGTTTTTCCACAGCCCCGAAAATTCATCGCCACGCTGCGCCACCCCATTTGCAATAAAGCCCATTGTTGTCCTTTAATGTAATGGGAATTGAAACTTCCAGCCAAACCATGTAACAGCAATACCAAAGGCCCAGCGCCGCCACCGCACCAAGCCAGTTCCAGAAAATCGCCATCTGGCGTTTCCAGAATTTGAACGCGGCGTGGCGGTGGTGGCAAACGCCGGGTGAAAGTAGGCCATAAGGTTTGCAGATGAGGGTTATTCAGCCACCATGCCGGTTTGAAAGAAGTTTCGAGAATGACGCCCATTTTTTGGATCAATGACTGGAGTTGAGAATATTTTCATGCAAAATGTGGTTGAGATCGAATCTATATGGATTGAACCTTGCCGTTATCGAAAATTCAAAAAAATTGGCGCAACAAATCCTGCTTTGACCAGACTCAAAAACAGTATATAATGCCGTTTTCAATTTTTATTCGGGGCATAGCGCAGTCTGGTAGCGCGCCTGCTTTGGGAGCAGGATGTCGGGGGTTCAAATCCCTCTGCCCCGACCATCCCAGCGCCTGTAGCTCAACCGGATAGAGCATCGGCCTTCTAAGCCGAGGGTTGCAGGTTCGAGTCCTGCCGGGCGCGCTTACATTTCAAAGACTTAAGTGAATCATTTCCAGTAAGCACGTTTCTTCTCCGGTTTATATAAGCATTATGTAAGCGAATTAATCAAAAAAAGCTTCGTCAGGTACTCCTGAGAAGCTTTTTTATTGGAATTGTGCCAGCGCTTTTTAGTATCCACTCCGGTTGCCGAATCGGTCACCTTAAGCAGCTTCGTCGTTATTATTACCCTCCTCCTTTCGCCGTTGATGAACGGCTATTGCTTCGTTCCACATGCTTTTCATTTCCGCCTCAATGAATCTGGCCAGAATCTGCTTGATAAGCGTTTGGTATCCGATTCCGTTATTTTTTGACGCCAGATACTTGAGGGCATCGATCATCTGCTGTTCCATCCGAATGGAAAACAGTTTCGTTCCGGCAGCGCGGTCTATTTGTTCCTGAATATCTTCATTTGAGACCTTTTCCACAAAGGCTTCATCCGCGCCAAGCTTCCTGGCTTCCCATGCTTCTTCGGTACTTGGAATCTTCCCGTGTTTTTCATTTTCATTCATCGTCATGTCTACTGTTCAATCGCCCCCGTTCGCCCTAACCGTGCCTTCTGTATATACTTATCTTAGGATATCAATATACTTTTTCGCCATGTTATTTTTGCCTAGTGAACGTTATGTCTCCCCACCGCCAAGACGCCTTGGCAAAAGCCATTCTTTTCCCTGGCTGCCTGTGGCGATAGTGGTCATCCTCGTTTATCCGCCCGTGGCGGGTTGGATGTTGCTAGCTCTGTTTCTGAGCCCCTTGATTGGTTTTGGCATTGGTTTTCTGGAAGGGTTGATCGGTACGGTTCCACGCCGGTATTGATGGCTTAACAGCCAGGAATGCTTTTTGGGAAATCCAAAAGCCACCTTATATGTCGCGGAAAGCGGGGCCACCCTCTATCAGGATTGATATTGCTTGAAGGCTTTTTTCAGGTCCTCAAGCGCGTTTGCCTTCATCCATGATGATAATCCTCACCTGGGATTCGTCTTCCGCCGTTATCACCTGGCTGGCGATGGCCAGGGGTATCTGTTCCAGCCGGTTGCGCAAGACGTTGACGCCGTTCAATATGGTGTCGCAAACCAGTTCTATCTCGATCAGCCGCCCGGCGCGTTCATCCATCTCCATTTCCACCTTTCGCCGCTGGGCATTGAGCAACTTGGCCCGTTCCTCGGATACGGAAAGATGTTGTTGATGCAGGCCTTCGGAGGGGTCGGCGTAAATTGCCCGCAAGGCTTCGGGAGGATGGTAATAATGTGTGTTCCTGGACACCTTGACCGGCTTGATTCTGGCGCGTTCGAGACGGCGGCGGATGGTATGGCGGGCGCGGCCGGTCAGCTTCTCCAGATCGCCCAGGGTGAGGTGGGTGAAAAGGTCGGATTTTTTAGTCGCCATCGGCATAACTTAATAATAAAATCGACTATCTACACAGTGCACGGGGCTCTTTGTACCCTCTCGCGCCCCCCTCCAGGAAGGACCCGCTGATATCATCATAAAAATCAATAACATGCACAAAAGACAGCCGGCAGCCATGAGAGACCGCCGGCCTGTGGTCCGTGTCGTGGACCAGGCGCGCTCAGGAGACAAGCGCTAGAGACTCAGTTCGTTCATCTTTTTATTCACTTCGTCGCTGTCCAATGGGAACAGCTCGTTCAGTTTGAATGGCATTCCGAGCTTTTTATTCAGGGCGGCATAAAGGGTTATCTTGTCTTTTAACCCGGTCAACTCTTTCGATAGTCTCGCTTTTTCCAGACGCGCCCGCGCCATCAATCCCGCCTCCTTTTTCGCGGCCAGCGCTTCGGTGATCTGTTCGATCTCCCCGGCCAGGGCGGCGATTCTGTCGTTCTGATTTTCCAGGGAAGCTGATACCGCCCGCGCTTCCTGCTGGAGCGCCGTCTCTCTCGATAAGTCTATTTTGGCCTCCGGGTTGGTGGTGAGCAGGTCCGCATTGGCCTGGCGGGTGGTATCGATCGCCTGATTCAGATTATCCAGCCGTGTTTTCAGTTTCTCGATATTGAGCAAAAGTCTGTCGCGCTCCTGGCTGTGTTCCGCAAGCTTTTCCTCCAACGCTTTCACCGCCTCGCCAGCGCTTTTCACTTCCTCATCCGCTTTCAAAATTGCCTCGGCTTCCTGTAGTTCCACTTCCGCCGCGCGGATATCCTCGGGCAGTTTCTGCGAGAAGCCGTTGAGCACGGAGATTTCGTGGCGGATGATCTCCGCCCTTTCTTGCAAGGAGGCCCTGGCGCTGTCGTTCAGGACCTGCCGGTTCAGATTCTCCTGAATATCCTTTAGCTCCGCCTGCAACCTGGCGCGCCTGTCTTCGGTATCCAGCAACTGACTGGCCGCCGCCTCGATATGATCTTTCAGCGCTTTGGCTTTCTGCCGGTATTCCGTAATCAATCTACTTGCCATGGTCTATGCTCCAAACTCCATTCGTTCAGACATTGCCGCTCCACCCTCGCTGCGATGAGGATTCTGTTGGCCGATTCCAGATCGAAGCCGCGCCGGATCAATGCTTCGATCAGTAACAGTTCATTGGGTGAGGGGTTTACAGGTTCCGGTTTATTCATGGCGCCATGGTCGCATTCAGTCATGCGCGCGAGAAGCGGCTGCTTGCGCCTCGATGCGTTTGAGGGAGCGAATGCTTTCGGGGACATTGCCGCCGGAGACCCGGAAAGCCTGGAACAATTCCCGCTCGATCCGGCTGGCCCGCTTAGGTGGCTGTTCCAGATGCCGCCAGCACGGCCATTTTCTGGCGCGGAAGTGCTCGATCGCCTTGGCCAGGGCGGCATGACTTCCGGCCAGGTCCAGCGCCACCAGCAAGCGGCGGCGCACCTCCCGGCGTTTGATCCGGCAATGCAGGGTGTGCCTGCCGTGGCTGGTCAGCCCCAGGGCATGATCGAGGGAAGAGGCCCGCCCGGCCATGGCGCGCATGGCGCCGTTGGCGAACCATTCGGCCAACACCTCGGGCACCGGCTGGCCGGATTGAAGGTGGTGTATGAGTAGTGACAACTTATCGATGGCGTCCATCAAAAAACCGGCCTCCTCAGAGCGCCATAGAGCGGCGAAACGGGGTTGACCCAGGGTTTACCCTCAACCATGATTCAATGACTTACGCTGAATTCTTGTCAGGGACAGCGCCAGGATGCAGGTGGCGGCCAGATGCTTTTCCCTCTCCGCCGACCGGAGCCAGGCCTTGAAAACCCACCAGCCGTCCTCGTCCTCCCGTTGGCGCATGAGGGCCGTCAGTTGATACAAGCGTCCGCCGGTTTCCCGGTTCGCCCAGTCGATGAAATGATTGAGGGAATCGAATCGGGAAACGATTGCCTCCGCATGATTCCTCGCCCTTCTCAGTTGGATTGAATGGATGTTGTTCTCCATGGAAATCCTCAGTTGATGTGTATTTCGCGAATCACGGCGGCGAACCCCTCGACGCTCAACACGGCGCAATAGTCCAGGCTATCGCCGGCCGGAAGGTGGGAGTGAATTTCCGCCAGGGGGATAAGCACCTGCCAGGGTTGGCGGTCGGCACGATAGGCCAGGGCGGGAACCTTGCCGCAGCGCCTGGCCTGTTCCCCGGCCTGTCGCCACCAGTCCTTGAGGTTGGCGTGGGTCACCCTGGCGTGACGCTTCACCTCGATGGCGAACCGGCCCAGCGCCTCGGCCGCCGGGCCTTCGTCGTCGACCACCAAGTCATGGCCGCCGGCTCTGGACTGCGCCAGATTGCGCGTCAGCCGCACTCCCAGCCAGTCGAATAAAACGGCGGCAAATTCCCGTTCCGCGCCGGCGCCCTTGCGTCTTGATTTGGCTCCCATATTCATCCTTTCTTATCGTTGTGTCTCACGAAACCAGATTCGCTGTACACAACCTGCCGCCGCTTTCGCAACAATCGCCGGGCGATGGCAAAGCCAATCAGAGACAAGGCGGATATCAAAAACCATCCGACCAGCAAATCCGGCCATGCCGGCTGTGATCGCCACAGCGCCAAGCCGAATCCCAGGGCCGCCAGGCCGAAGACCAGCGCCAATTCGCCATCCGCCCCCATCCAGGGCAGCAACCTCCTGGCCGTCCGGGTGATGACGGCGGCAAGCCAGAGCATGGCGATGACAATGGCCACGGCGCCATGGCTGAAAGGCACGGCCAGCAAAACCAGCGCCAAAACCGTCAAATTGATATGCCTGTTCATAAGCGGTTCTCAAAAGGGCAATTCATCATCATGAAAAACCGGCGCCGTTGGTTGCTGATTCGGAGCTTGCCGTTTGCGCTTGCCGCCACCTGGGCGCACCGTCCTGGATGAAATAATCGTGTCGGCCATCAAACTGAAGCCGGCGCGCTCCTCGCCGCTGGTTTTATCCCGCCAGCGGTTTTGGGTCAGCCGTCCGGTAACCGCAATCATTTCCCCCTTGGCGTGTTTGGCCAAAACTTCCGCCTGTTTGCCAAACGCCAGTACCGAAACCCACAGGGTTTCCTGCACGTCGCCGTTATTCGGCGTCACGTCCACGGCCAGGGAAGCGGTGACCATCGGCTTGCCGTTGGCGGTGGTTCGCGGTTGCGGGTCCTTGGCCAGGCGTCCGTAGCAGCTCGCGTGGATCATCTCTCATTCCTATTAATAAGGGTTGCCAGCTTTTCCCAGCGCGCCAGCCAGGGAGTGGGATCCGGTTGGCTGAGATGGGCCAATTGGCCGCGCAGCATTCTCGGATGCCGTTCCAGATGCCGCCGCACCCGGTCAAAATCCTGTTTTCTGGCGGCAATGATTTCCAGCACCACTTTTTGTCCGGCATCGTGTAAGGCCTTGGCGTCGCCCCCATGAAAAACGGTGAGGGATCGGCACATCTCCAGAAACAAAACCCGCTCATCCAGGCTGCTGGCCGGGTGACAAAAGCCGGTCGCCAATTCGCCGGCATAACCGCCGATCACTTGCAACGTGTGTTTTTTGTATCGCCCCACTTCATGGACAACGTGGGCGCTGCTTCCATCCACCGCCTGATTCTCTCCCAGCCAGCGGCGGCTTTTTTTGAAAACCCGCAAAAACCGGTAGGGGGAGAGCCCCAGGGTATCGCCGACCACCCAATGCCCGGCCTCGTGAGCGGCCGCCTGGGGCCGGGTGCAGGGGTCCTCGCCGTGTTCCATCAGGATTTCCATGACACGCCGGGGGCTGAGGGTTAAAGGGTTGCGGTTGGCCGCCATCGCTTCAGGAAAAGCCGTGGAATCCAGCCCCAGGGTGGCGGTTTTGGCCAGGTGGCGGAAAACAAATGATTCAATCATGATCTACCTCGGTTCAGTTATTGCAGGTTTTGGATTCATTTTGCGCAGCCACGCGGCATGGGCATCATCCCTCGCCCGGACTCGGATGCATTCGCCGGAGGGTGTCCAACATTCGACAATGGGCCCGTTTCTGGCCGCCGTATCAATCGCCTCGGGTTTTGGCCGCATGTTCGTGACATGAACCCGCGTGCATCCCCATTCACCCTCGATGCGCTGATGCAGGGTATTAACGCCGCAGGTTGCGCACGGGCGGATCGCCAACCGGTTGCCGCCGTCGTTGGCGGCCAGGAGTTCGGCGATGATTTCCGCCTTGTGGCGTTTAAGGAATGCAATCTGACTGGCGGTGAGCTCACTGAACGGCTCGATAATCAGATTGTTGCCGTCGGTCTCCAGATGAAAACCGGCCTGATGGATGTGGGCCGCTAATGTCATCTCCAGCCTCCGATGGCTGGCAATATCCTTTCGACTTGCTCAAGCGCCTCCAACGCTTTAACAACGCTGGGGATGCTCTGATAATCTTTGCCGATGATGCCAATTCTGTAATCTCGTTTCGTCGTCATTTTCTACCTCGTTTCAAATGGGGGTCCCTCCATTCATATTTCTCCGATGTCTCGACCGTCGCCATTGGGTTTTGGAGGATTTTTTGAAATTTTTTTGTTTTTTTTTCGGGAAGGGGGTTTTTCATCCGTTACACCGTTACAATCCGCTTGTGGCGCGGCTTTCAGAGGTTTTTCAACCGTTACATCTTTGTTTTGTGTAACGGTTTGAAAATCGCTGTAACCCGCATGCTTTCTGGGTTGTAACGGTGTAACGGTTTGAAAAGGGGTAGTTAGAGAGAAAGCATTTTTTTCATGGTTCGTGACGGTTTCATCAGCGATATATCTGGCAAATGCGTCACGGAACCGATCAAATTCGTAACCTTTTGCGATGTCCGGCCCTATCCGTATAATGTGTGGCCGAATCCCGAATGGTTTGAGTAACCGCGCCAGGCTGTTTTGGGTCAATGGTTTTCCACGCCGCCATTCCGCCCACGGCGACTCTTCGATTTCGATCAAAGCGGCTACCAACTCGCGGGAAAACATCCGTTCGATACGGCGTTCTGTGAAAACAGTGCGGATGTCTCGCAGGATCAATGGCCCAATCCCGTCATCCTCATCCAATGTTTCCAGGCCGTTGAACGCCAGGCGGACATTAACCGGCCACTCGCCGCCCGCCGCCTCAGCGATGGCAAATAGTGGCAGCCAATTGTCCAACGCCCGGTCATTGCCGTGTTGCGGCATATCTGGATCAGCCCTTTTGAGTTTTTCGGCGTTATCCTCGGCCCAACGCACGCAGCGGCGGCGGATGGGCAGGCAGCGCTCATCGAGGTCCAGCGGCATGCGCTCGACTCTCTCGCTTGGCAGCTTGCGGCGCAATTGAATCACGATTGATCGGTCAACGATGGTGTCGGCAGGCAATTTGATCATGAAAATGGCCATGGGCGCCCAAGTCGAAAAACGTTTTGGCTGGTTGTCGTCGCCGTCGCAGCGAATCACGAATGCGCCGCGTTTGGTATGCCCGCTGTTAATGATCCCGCGCAAATCGTCGTTGTCAGCCAGGAAAGCGTCCGCCTCGTCAATTGTGATCGTCGGGTGAGCCATGTCGATGGTTCGGAACAGGGCGGCCGGCGTAATATTACTGGTGGGCATGGCCTGGCGCGCCACCGCTTCCAGAGTTTCCCGCAGAGTGGATTTGCCACAGCGTTTTTCCGGTGACGTAACCAACAGTTTTGGCCAGATGCGGAAAGAGTTGTAGATGTAGGTGCCGAGGGTCCACAACGCCAGCGCTTCAGCGGCATGATCCGGCAGCACCAGGTGCCGGGTATAAACGGCGCGGAGCTCGTCCAACAGAGCGGCGCCGTCCACCGGGTCCGGCCAGGGTTTCGGCAGCGGCGCCAATATACCGCTGCCCGCCGGAACCTCTTCCAGCTCCCGGCGGCGCTCCCTGACCGCGGCATCCAGAATCGACGGGCGCAGCCCGAAACGCCTCGCCATGGATTTACGGTAGGGTTCATATTCAATTGGTTTCAATTCAGCGAGGGCGTCTATGACGCGCTCCAGGCTCGTCACAGATTCCAGAACGGGTTTTTCCCAGCGGGAGGTGCCGGGGTCATTTGTTGCCGTTTTTGCATACATTATCAGCCTCTTGATTGTGTCTATCCCCTGGCAGTGGGCCAGATCGTTAAAATCCGTCAGGTCCTCGTTTTCCCGCCCCCCAAAATCCGGTACCGCCAGCGCGCCATCAACGGCGCGGGCAGCTTCCCCGGCCCTGGCCTGGCCGTTGCCGAGATCGGCCAAAATCACCAGATTGGCGCCCGGATAGCGCCGGCGCATCGCCTCGGCCACCGATTTCAGGTTGGCGCAGCTTAGAGTCGCCACCCCCGGCCAGCCGGTCGCCTCGCGGGCGCTCAAAACGGTGGCAATACCCTCGCCTATTAATAGGTGTGACGTCGATTCCGGCATGGCCTGGGCGGCCCACCAGCAGCCCGCCCTTTTGCCGCCGGCCAGGGCGGATTTGCGGCCGGTTTCATCAATCATTTCCAGGGTGGTGAATGCCCTCCCAATCCCCTACGGGGGCAATGAGAATATTCCCGTCCAGGTGGCCGGCGCGGCCCTTGGGGTGGTAGCCGATGAGTTCCACCAATCCTTTGATTGGTATTTGATACAGCGTCGGGAACGGGTTTGCCGGGGTTTGTTCATCCCGCTGGCAGGGGAGTTGTTTGGCGATGAGGTAGGGGTGTGAAATTTCGGCCAGGGGTGCGGCATCAATCACCGCGCAGGCTAATTTGGCCGCTTCGGCTTGTCTGGCCCGTCGGTCGCTACCCGGCGGTTTCGCGGGCGCTTTCCTGGGCGGCGGAGGGTCCATCCCATCGGCCAGTCCCAGCGTTTCCGCCACCGCTTTGAAGGATTCTGCCCGGTTCCAGCCATGGACGTGCTCGAGCAGTTGAAACCCATCCCCCGCCTGCTCCTGGCCGCCGCCGCCACAAACCCAGGTGCCGCGCCCCTCTAAATCGTCGAACCGGAACCGGTCCTGGCCACCACAGCCGGGACACGGGCCGTGCCGGTTTTTCAAATGAGAGGCATCAATGCCCAGGCGGGCGAGAATTTCCGGCCAGCGGCCCTGGGCAGCCGCGCGGATTTGGGAAAAATCTGGAAAAAAACTGAAACTTTGCTTATCATTCACTCGTCATCCTCTCGTTTTTCAAAATCGGTTTTTCTCGTTTGATACGGATCGCCAGGGGGTGGCGTTGATGATCGCGAAGTCCCCGGTGGAGTGGCGGCCACCGGGGATTTTTATTATCCTCAATCGGTTTCCGCCCGACACCCGCCTTTGGCCTGGTTCAATAAATGTGCTGTAAACTCTTGTACGGAAATCGCAACGCTAATCATGCTGGCGAATTCGTGCAACCCCCATAGGGCATTACCCAAATCCTCATCCTCCATTTCCTTGGATTGATGCGCCACCCACAGTATTTTGAGCATTGATGCTAAATTGCCGCAATTGATGTCGGGCGAGTTATGCCCATTAATCGAGCGTAAAATTGCCATTTCTTCCTCGGTAAAATCCCTCGGCAGTGATGTCATATCATCAGCAAACCGCTCGTAAAACGCCGTAATTGCTTCGATGGTGTTGGTGATTCTAGTCATGGATGTTCACCTCGCCGCCCAATTCCTGTGCCGCTTCCATGAGGAGTTGCCGGGTTGTGCGCATCGAATCCCTCGCCTGGATGAGTTTTCCTGACGGGTTATTTTGGTAACCGTCGATAAAAACCAAACCGTCATTCAGGTCATTGGCCAGGATTATCAAAACATCAACAAGTTGCATTTTTTCAGGTTCCAAAACGTATTCAGCCATCATGATTTCTCCTTAGAAAAACGGATTGCAATGAGCGCAGGGCGCATGCCCCAGGCGGAGGCGGACATAACGCTGGCCGTGGCAGTGTTTGCACGGGGTTTCAATTTCATTGCCATGCACCAATGCTGGCGCGCCATGGGAGGTTGCCGGGTTTGGAATGGATTGGCGTTTTGCCTGGCGTTGATTGGTCAAAACGCTCATTTTGCCCCTCCCAGCTCAGCCCCTTCATTTAGCGCCACACCCCACCGCCGCCGCAACTGCCGGGCGCCATCGGACCAGCTCCGCGCGGCAATCAATTCCGCCGTGCCACGGGGCAATAGTGCATCACCGCACTCCTGGCTGGACGGCCAGGTGAAATCTGCCTCCGGTTTGAATTGCCGAAGGCGCAGCGCCAGCCATTCGGTCATGGCTGGAAGAACTTCAAACGTCACCCACTTCCTGAAAGCCTTGGCTGCCGGCTTTCTCGATCTGAGAATCAGGGCATACAATCCTGATTCAGTGATGACATTGACGTTTGGGTTTCCAGGGGTACCCTCTCTAATAGTTAGGATTTTCCGCTCGTCATCATCCAAAATCTCCAGCGCTTTCGTCGGGTTTTGCAAACCTAGAACATCACAAACGTCTTTGGCCACAAACCACGTCACGCCATCAATATCAAATGCGCGGACGTTTCCCAGCTCTGGATTGGCAAAAATAATTGGGGTGCGCAGAGATGCGCGGTCAATAAAAGATTTCATGGTGTGGTCTCCTGTGCTCGTTTCAGAGACCGTCACCGCCGCTGTCAATCGGCATAAGGTGGCGGATTGCGCGGGGTTGACAGACCGGGCACAGGGACCGGCAGGCCCGAAGGCCTCCCCACACAATCCGCCGTAGAACGGGCATAAAAAATGCGCTCGAACGGCGCATGTGCGCCTGTGCTTCCGGCTGTCACCCCGGGTCACCTCTTTTGAAGTGACAATTTCAGTATAGATCACCTTCCAGCAATCCGGCAAGGCATTGACCGCACTTTTTTTTGTGACTACAGTCATACTATGGAATACGAATGGGACGACAACAAGGCGGCGGTCAATTTGCGCAATCATGGGGTGCCCTTCGATGCGGTTGAAGCATTTGAATGGGGTGATGCCACCATCCTGGAAGATGACCGCCAGGACTACGGCGAGCGCCGTTTTATCGCCTATGGACCGATTGGCGACCGCCTTCATTGTCTGGTTTTCACCCTGCGCGGCCCGAGGGTTCGGGTTATCAGCTTGCGCAAGGCTAACAGAAGAGAGGTGAACCGCTATGGCTAAAAAATCCTTGCACATGCCAACGTTGGAAGAAGACGCCGAAATCCAGCGCGGTATCGAGGCCGATCCTGACACCCGTGAACTCACCGACGAAGAACTCGCCCGTCTGCGCCCGGCCAGCGAGGTCGTGCCGGAAATCGTGGCGGCATACAAGGCGGGAACGCTCAAGCGCCGCCGGGGCCAGCGCGGCCCGCAGAAAGCGCCGAAAAAACGCATGGTCACCATCCGCTTCAGCCAGGAAGTGATCGAATATTTCCGCGCCACCGGCCCTGGCTGGCAAACGAGGATGGACGAAGCGCTCAAGGAGTGGATCAGCTCACGCGGCTGAGTCACCCTTTTCCTCCGGGGTGGCCTCCTCCTCCGATTCGATCACGCAATCGGCGTCAATCGCGTCGGATTGCTCGCCCCGCTCGGCGGCCTCGTCCAGCCCCACCGCCCTGGCCATTTCGACAGATACAGGCAGGTATTTGAACAGCCGCCGAATGACGGTTTTTTTCGCCATCTCTTCAAAATGGGTCACCCATGGCCCGCTTTTGCCGGCGGGGGATTGGGCGCGGATTTTTTCCACCTCGGCGCGGCTCATCACGTCAAATTGAAAACCGCCATCCTTGAGCCTGGCCACGGCGTAAACGAATGCCAATTTCCCCCGGTCGGCGGGGTCCCAGTCGGGTTGGTGAGTTAAATCCGGTTCCAAACCGAAACTCACATGGAATGTGTCAGATTCATAAACGCCCCTGGCCTCGATGCTCAGGACCTGGCCGGAACGCCTGGCCAGGTCAATCATGCCCCGGTAGCCGATGATAAACTGAACCTCGTTTTTGAATGGCATCAGCCAGGCGTGGCCCAATGATCCGCCGGGTTCCAGCCCCAGCTGGGCGCACTGCATCACCGCTGCCAACAGCGATTCTGGTTTGCACTTCGCTAACGCCGGAGTTCGCCGGATTTCGGTCAAAACGATGCGCGTCAACCGCTCCGGCGTCAGGTGTTGTGGGAGCGCCAGGGCGATTTGCGATTTGATTTTCGGATTCGTCAACAGTTGTTGAACAGTAGCGGGTTTGCCATCGCCGGTGACGGCGCGTTTCAATGATGTTGCCATAAAAACTCCTATTTGATGAGGAAGCGGCGGCTGCCGGATATATAAGTCGTGAATTTTTTGACGATCTCCTGATGGGCGCCCAGCTCACAAGCGATTGATTCCCAATCGATATATTTGCGGGTTTTTGTGGTTTTCCACGTGACAACAGGATGGCCGTCGATTGTGAGGCCTGAATGTTCCCCAATACGCACTTTTAATGATTCCGTCAGCGCATCGATTTTTTCATCCAGGGTTTTTTTCTCATCCCGCAATTGCCTCAATTGATTGAATGTTTCCAATGTTTCCGCATCCTGGCCGATTTCCACAAAATCGCCATCGTCAACGGGAAACATTTGCAAAATATCGGCGGTATTGATGGGCGGCGGCGGGATGCGCTCAACAACATATTTCCGCCAAAATTCCTCGGCCCTGGCCAGCATCGCCCGGATCGTTTCATCGTCGCGCTTGATTTTGCGAATAATGAATTTCTGGCCGCCAATCAACGCGGCAATATCAGCGCGGCCCAAACCGGTGATGGCCAAATACCATTGGCACTGCGCCTGATATTCAAGTGGCACTTTCTCGCCCTCATTCCATTCTCGCGATTTCCACGCGCTGGCCGTTTTGCATTCCAGGATTTTTTCTGCTCCGGCCAAATGGTCCCCGCGCCAAACAGCGCGCCGGCCCGGAATTACAACGGCCCGGTCAATGTGTGCAATCGCCCAATCGTATTTGGGATGTTTGAGAGTTTGATTAACCCGCTGGACGCGGCGGCCCGCGCGCTTTTGGTATTCCCTGGCGGTAACGTCTTCCAACATCTGCCCCCAGTAATTCGGTTCATTCCGCCCACTCTCATCCTCCGCCAGCCCCATTTTTTCCCGCCATACGTCATATGGCGTCCGCCAACGTGACAACCCCAAAACCGCTGCAATATCACTCCCGCCGATCCCGGCCCGGCGCGCCTGGCGCTGTTTTTCATTCAGACTCATTTGCGTTCACCAATGTGATTTATGGCGTTTTGAGTGCGTTCGAAAATTTCCGGCTCGCGGATTCTCCCCAATTCAAAAAATTTTTCCGGCGCGTTTTTCGGCCAAATCAACCAGCCGTTCGGCATTCGGCCAATCGGTTTGATCCCGTGGTAGGAGCCGTGCCGGCACAAAAAAACGCGGATTGAGGCTGGTTTCATTCCGATTTTGTCGGCAAATTCTTTGGTCGTTAAAAAATTCCGCATTGTTGCCATCCGGTTTTGTGTTACGCGGATCAATGTTCGCAATTGAGAATTAATTCCGCACGAGAAAGCAGTTTGAGGTGGTTTCTCGCGCACTTGCAATGTGGAACGGAGGGAGATTACAGGACGGTTCGGACGGTTATTCCGGAGCATGTGTAAAAACATTGCCGCCCGATATCAACGGCGATTGCGGCGACCAAATCGCGACAGGCAAAGAGTGTGACCGGTTCGACCGGTCGCAGAATCAGAACCGGTCACGGGCAAAACCCAGCAACCATGCGGTCTCAAACCCCATGTGACCGGTGTGACCGGTAATTTCCATATAAGACATGGCTTTTTTGGTTCAGAGGAAAGCCTCTTGGCCGTGTTACCGGTTCAACCGGTAACAAAAAAATTACCGGTAACGGGTAAAAGTGAGGATTCATGCGGGTTTGAGTGGGATGTTACCGCTGTTACCGGTAATCCCGACATAAGACCCACTTGTTTTGATTCAGAGAAAATCTATCGGGTGTCACCGGTCGAACCGGTGACGGCAAACAAACCGGTGACGGGTTCATCCCTAGAGCCATGCGGGTTTGAATGGCCTGTCACCGGTGTCACCGGTTTTCCCGATATAAGACCCACCTGTTCTGATTCTGAGAAAACGGCTTTTTGCAGCGGAAGAGTTCAAGTGCTCAAACGCCACGGAGCACCGGTTCGGACCGCTGCCCCACTTCCGAGTGGGGCAGAAGAAAAAAGTGGGGCTGGGTTCAGCCTCACAGCCATGCGGGCTACAGACGATTGCCCCACTTGCCCCACTAATCGCGATTCCTGGCTGCTATATTCGGCCGTCGAGTGTGAGCGACCAAAATCGCTTGTGGCGTTGTTTCAACGTCATCAAATACCTGTATTTGGCTGCGTCCACGGGGGATTGGAAATCATCCGGGCTGATAATTTCGCCCTTTTCAATAAGCGATTTGTAACTTTCAATCACTTCTGTTGGCGTATCCACATAAATCTTCTTGACCGCCTCGTAACTCAATGGAATTCCCCGGCTTACAAGCGCTTCGGAAACAATGTCGCAGCAACAGGTTTGTTTGTTCTCCCTGCTCGATTTTGTTATTTCAAACGGGAAATAGTGATGCACCCCAAGGAGTATCCATTTAATTATTCTGTTCCTTTCTTCCGCTGATTTATTGCTCGCAAACCGCTTTTTTGGCGGCTTGACCTCCCCTTTCAATACCGCGCCGGCCCATTTCACCAATGCGATGTAAACCAGCCTTTCTATCAGGATGATCCTGTTAAATAGTTCCGCCAGCGCATCGTAGGCCACCCGGTCATCCTCGGCCATGAGAATCAAGGCGTGAATCCTTTTTTTGTATGTAGTGAGTGCGTATGGGTATTCGGGCAAACCACGGGCAATCTTGTCAGCCAAACCGTGATGACTATTCATGTAATATTCGAAAAAATATTCCGGAATCTTTCCGTTTATGGACGATACTATCTCCGCCACGTTGAAATCGTGTTGTGTCCCCAGCTCTTCTCCCGAATAGAGCCTCAAATACCTTTTCGCATACTCCAAGGCCTCCTCTTTACTCATAATTCACCCCCGCCTGTGCCAAAATCCACGCCTCGATTTTTACGTGCCATTTCCTGAGCAGGTCCAAGGGCCGCACCCGGTAATGTTTTTCGGCGGTGGCGCTTGGCCGGTGGCCCATGATCTGAGCCACCACGCCCTGGGGGATTTCAACCCACTCGCACAAACTGCCAAACGAGCGGCGCAGGCCGTGAAGGGTGATGGGCGGCAGCCCCTCGTTTTGGAGGGCTTTTTTGTGTGTTGGGCCTGGCTCCTCCAAATGCCCGCTCTTTGAACGAGTACTATGGAACACGTATGGCGAAGTGTCCGCCAGGGACTCGATGAGGGATTTGACGTAGGGTGTCAACGGAATGACCCGCGCCCCCACCACCTTGTCCCGAATGGTCAGGGAATTCCATTCAAAATCCACGTCGTCCCATCGAAGCGGGGACAGTTCCCGCCGTCTGGCGCCGGTTAGTAGAAGAATCTGAAGGTAGGCGGAAATGACCGGATCGTATATCCCCATAACCGCCCTGAACCAGGTCGCCAATTGCTCTTTTTGAAGGGTGTCATTGTGGATTCCAGTGGATGGCACCAGGCGGCGGACGCGGTTATTCAGGATGGCGGAGGGCTGAATGATCCCGGAATATTCCGGCGTTTCCGATACCCAATTGAGAAACGCCCGCAGGGTGCGGTAGGCGCGGTGTGCCACGGTTGGCCGCCTGCCACGCTCCACCTCCAGCCAGGCCATGATGGTTTCGTCATTGATGTCGGCCAGGCGCATGTCGAGAAAGCGCCACAGGGCGCCGGCGGTGGTGGGCGTTTTTCCGCGCCGCTTTTTAATGCCTGGCGGCTGCATTAATTGGCGGTGGTCATACAAATGGCGGTCACCCCATGAATCCATTCTCGCCTCGATGTAAGCCTCCCAAACTTCCCGGAATGTCACCGCCTGGCGCTGCAATTCCTTCCGCCGCTCCTCGTTTTTTTTGATCCGCTCGGCTTTCTCGATACGGGGGTCAACCCCCTGGTCAATCAGGGTTTGCAGCCGCCTGGCCTCGGCGCGGGCTTTTGAAATGTCCCAGGCATCCAGGCCGCCTATCGTGATTCGAATGGGTTTGCCGCCGAAACGTGATTGGAATATGAATGATTTGCTTCCGGCCTGGGTGGCACGTACCGCCAGGCCGGTGACATCCCTGTCCCATAAAAACGATTGCGTTTTGCCTGGCGGACAGGCGAATTTATCCACGCGCCCCTTGGTCAGATTGGCGCGATTTGGAGTATCATTGGTGGAAACCATTGGCAGGACCTCCCATCAGGTCTGATTATGGTTAGGGCCTCGCCGGCGTCCTAATCACCTCCGGGGCCCGTTTTATGTAAGCACTATGTAAGCAGATTTGGTAAATATACGCTAATGCACGGCAATACTCAAAAAAGCAAAAACCACTCTGTAAGCGGCATACAGACTGGATTATCAATGTGTATTAATGAATTTTTTGCTGGCCTTCTAAGCCGAGGGTTGCAGGTTCGAGTCCTGCCGGGCGCGCTTTCAAAATTAGCTATCTGCCCTTTCGATTTCCTCTGAAGACGAAGAAAACCTGAACTTCGCAGGTGGAAACCAGTTTCGTCAATCTAGGCCTAAAAGCACAGGCCGCTCCTTAACCTTACGCCTCCTGACTTAGAAAGTCTGTACTTGGAGGACATTGGCATCTACCATTTATCACAATTATTCTGCCATTTGTCAGATAAGTCTTAATTCTTCGATAAAATTGCCTATTATTTAAGGCAACTTATGCAGTACTCCAGAGCAATGTCCCAAAAGCCCCGGGGATTCACCCTGATAGAATTGGTTATCACTGTAAGCATGGCAGC
This sequence comes from Methylothermaceae bacteria B42, assembly GCA_001566965.1. Classification (NCBI taxonomy): domain Bacteria; kingdom Pseudomonadati; phylum Pseudomonadota; class Gammaproteobacteria; order Methylococcales; family Methylothermaceae; species Methylothermaceae bacteria B42. The sequence goes on from LSNW01000039.1 coordinate 22,668, forward strand.
CATTATATTGACCCTGGGAATACCCAGATTTCGTGAAATGGTACTCAATAACAAGATGACGGCCCAAATCAATTCACTGGTTTCGGATTTGAATCTTGCCCGCAGCGAAGCCATCAAACGGGGCGCCTCCGTGACTTTATGCAAACGCAACAGCGCGGGCACCAATTGTGACAATACCGCCAACTGGAATGGCGGCTGGATTGTCTTTGCCGATCAAAATGGAAACGGCAATTTTGATGACGACGGGGATACCGCCCTTTGTGAACCGGCCGAAGATTGTTTAATTAGGGTTACGCCGCCGTTGCCTTCCGATATTCGCCTATCCTTTTCTAAGAATCTTGTCACTTTTGACGCTATGGGCGCCTCTTCGGGATTCTCAGGAACATTTAAATTTTGCGATGACAGAGGCGCAAAAAAAGCTCGGGCCACCTTATTGGAAAACAACGGCAGAATCCGAAACTCAACGGATTCTCCCAATGATTCGGATCAAATTCATGAAGATCTTAACGGCAACAACTTGGCATGCCCATGACAGTAAGCAAAAATTCGATTGCTGATCAAGCTGGCTTTACCTTGGTTGAAGTGCTCGTGTCTGCCTTGGTGCTGGCCCTGGGTTTACTGGGATTGGCGGGACTGCAAAGCAATGGTTTGCAACACAATCACAGTGCTTATCTACGCACGGTAGCAACGCAAATGGCCTACGATTTAAGTGACCGAATGCGGGCTAATCTAGCTGGCTTCCAAAATGGGGACTACAACAATCCTAAGGCGGTAGATCACAACTGCAGCTGGAACGGCAGCAGTGTCGCTGCCTGTACCGTCAAACAAAAAGCCGAACACGATATGCGGGAATGGCGGCAACTACTCAGTGACAACCTTCCCAATGGCGCTGGCGTGGTCTGTATCGATGGTACACCCGATGATGGCGGTGACAACAATGCCAATGGCACAGTGGAAAGCACTGAATATGGCTGCGACAACACTGCCGGTAGTCTCTACGTGATTAAGGTTTGGTGGCAGGACGAACGTGGCAGTAATGATTTCAAACAATTTATCCTGACGTTTAATCCATGAACGGTGCATCCCTGTCCTTTTATTTCCGGCAACAAGGCATTTCCCTGGTGGAAATCATGGTGTCTTTGGTGGCGGGCCTGATTCTCACCGCCGGAGTCTATCAAATCTATATCAGCAACAAGCAAACCTACCGCGTCAACGAAGCGATGGCCAGAATCCAGGAAAATGCCCGCTTTGCCATCGAATTGATGAGCCGCGATATTCGCATGGCGGGCTATGCCGGTTGCTACGACAATGTCCCCGTCACTAATACCTTGGATTATGCTAACACCACCCAGGATTTTCTACTCGATTTCGACACGCCCATCGAAGGCTTCGAGGCGGTAAGCCTTACCGCTTGGGACCGCAACCTCGATGCCAATATCGTTACTCCTGGTGGCAATGCCCCCGAGGGTGGCACCGACGTTTTAATGGTTCGCGGGGCAGATGAAAACAGCACACCCATCACTGGCCAGCCAAATAATCGTGGCGATTGCAGTAAAGCCGCTTCCCATACGGCGGATTTGAAGGTAGCCGCCACCACGGGATTAGCGATTGGCGATATCGTCTTTGCCACCAACTGCAGCCACGCCAGCATTTTCCAGATAACCAATATAAAGAGCGGCAATAATCTAGTCCATCAAACCGGTTCTAATACGCCTGGCAATACCACGACCGATTTGGGCGCTTGTTACGCCGGTACCGGAGAACTCGCCAAAATCAGCAGCCGGATTTATTTCGTTAGCCGCACGCCCAGCAACCAACTGGCCCTCTATCGCCGGGAAGGATTGAATTCTGCCGAAGTCTTAGTGGATGGCGTTACTGGTTTTCAGGTACTCTACGGTTTGGACAGCGATGGGGATGGCAGCGTGAACCTGGAAGTGCCCGCCAATTACGATGGCGATGGTGACGGTAATCCCGATTATCCTTGGGAGAAAGTCGTCAGTGTCCGGCTTATTTTGAAATTGGCTTCTTTAGACAATGTCAGCGTCAGCGGCGCCAAGCCAATAGAAAAAACCTTTAAAACCGTCGTTGGCATACGGAACCGCCTGCAATGATGGAGAAAAGATTCAGCGCAAGTCGCGCCCAATCCGGCGCTGCATTGGTTGTCAGTCTATTGATGCTGACAGTCCTGACCATGCTCGGGGTAAGCGCCATGCAATCCACTATTTTGCAAGAAAAGATGGCCGGTAATTACCGTAACCGCAACCTGGCGTTCAACGCCGCTGAAACGGCCCTGAGAGACGCCGAGCGATACATTGCCGCCAACATTAGCGCCGATTCCCCTTTCACGACTACTTGCGCTTCGGGGTTATGTCTGCCCAGCAGTACCGGCACGCCGGTTTGGGAAAACATCGATTGGAGCGATGCCGGCAACGTGTTGACCTACGGCGTGGGCGGCGGCGGTACCATTGCGGGAATCAGCAGCAATCCCACCATGATTATCGAAATCCTGGATGAACTGCCCCAAAGCAATAGTTTAGAGGCCGGTGTCGTCTTTGAAAGCAATCTATATCGGATCACCGCCCGCGGCGTAGGCGGCACGGACAGCGCCGTCGTCATCTTGCAAGAAACCCTGAAAAATTGAACTCGATGCAACGGAGAATTTGGCCGATGAGACTGATCTTTCCCCGCCTTTCCATGACAAGCACCGCGTTTTTCTGCCTTTTCATGAGCTATCAACCTATCAACGTGGATGCGGCCATCGCCCAAAGTCCCTTGTTTTTGACAGCCCGGGTCGACCCCAACATCCTGCTCAGCTTGTCAGTGGAATCTCCGATGGGGGGCGCCGCTTACGGGGATCAACCGGACAATCCCGGCGGTTGCTCCAACAGAATCAAAGAAAGCACGGATCCCGATGATCCTGGCATTGGTATCTGTTACTTCAAAACCACGGCGTACTTGGGTTACTTCGACCCCAATAAGTGCTACGCCTACGATGGCAGCAAATTCGTCCCGGCCGGCCCTACCAATGCGGCTCACGAATGTAAGGGGAAATGGAGCGGGAATTTCCTAAACTGGGCCACCATGACCGCTATCGACGAATATATCTGGACCATGACCGGCGGGAACCGGGCGGTGGATACCACCGCAGAAACCGTCATAAAACGCGCCCGCGCCATCGATTGGGTGGGGTGGTTTCCCATCAAGAAAATCACAAAAAGCCTGAATACCGAACCTAACAAAGTCACTCCTTTTTCAGATAGTACCATTTACATCAACAACACCGATGATCCTTTCAAATTGACTGTAGGCACCAGTTTCGACCCCAATGCCTGGTGGACGTCCGGCAGCGAGCTTGGCACTTTCAATGTCCAGGTCAAAGTCTGTGACCCCACCCAAGGCCTGGAATCGAACTGCAAAGTCTACACTGATGGCGCCGGCAATACCTATTACAAACCGGAAGGCTTGATTCAGCAAAAAGCCGATCACATGCGCTTTGCCGTCACCAGTTACACCTTGGATAATAAAAAAAACCGCCACGGCGGGGTGTTGCGTTCTAACATGAAATATGTCGGCCCCACCATGCCTGACGGCAGCGGTGGCACAACGGCCAACCCCAATAAAGAATTTGGCGATGACGGACTGCTCGTCAATAATCCCGATGGCGCCAGCGGCGGCCTGAATAGCGGCATCATCAACTATATCAATCAGTTCAGTCTTGCCGGATATAAGGAAGGTGATCCCGTCAGTGAATTGTTTTATGAAAATATCCGGTATTTCAAAAACCTGGGACCAACCCCTGAATATTCCAGTGGCCTTGCCACCAGTGAATTTGGCGGCTTTCAAATCATCAACACCTGGCAAGACCCTCTACAACACCGGTGCCAGAAAAATTTCATCATCGGGATTAACGATGCCTACCCCTGGCTTGATAAAAAACTGCCGGGCACCTGTTTCACCAGTGATACCATTACTGGCAGGGGCGGTGCTTCCATCAGTCTTGCAGTCGATTCCAGCGGCGAAGCTGAGGATGATTTCGGCGAGCCCTCCAATCCCGATCCGGATATCAACGTCTGCGCCTTGACCAACACTGTCGGCAACCTTGAAAGCATGAACACCACTTGGCGGGAGGGCGATCCCTGGAATAGCGGCACTGCCAATGGGATAACCAATGCTATTTTTGGCCAAATCGGCAATTTCGATCTCGATTGTCATACCGACGAATCCATCACCGCTTTGGGAGAAGTTCTGGCTGCCTGTGATGTCGTCTACACGGATGATTGGGAACGTAAAAATTCCTATTACATTGCAGGCCTTGCCTACTATGCCAATACCCAGGATATCCGTTCGGACTTCCCCGGCAAGCAAACCATCACCAGCTTCATGATCGACACCCAGGAATACAATCCCAACCCTCTGGACGGCCCCCAGAACATGCTCTGGCTGGCTGGAAAATACGGGGGATTCACCGACATCAATAACAATCAAAAACCGGATCTGCAAGAAGAATGGGACGTGGATGGTGACGGCATCCCTGATAATTATGTTTACGCCTCCCAGCCGAAGAAACTGGTAGCGGCCCTGCAGCGTTCGTTTGCGGAAATCGAATCGAGAACTTCCACCGCCGCCGCTGTCGCCGCCAGTTCCACCCGCTTAAATAGCGGCAGCAGAGTCTACCAAGCCCGTTTTGATACGGAAGACTGGAGCGGTGGTTTGTTACAATTCAGTATCAATACCGCCACCGGCACCTTATCCAGCACCTCTAATTGGGATGCGGCCGATCTGATACCTGGCGAAGCTAGCCGAAAAATCTTCACCTTCGACGCTACCGCATCAAAGGGCATCAATTTCAAATGGCCGGATTTGAATGCTGATCATCACACAGCGCTGATTGATGATAGTCACGTAAAATATTTGCGCGGCGACCAGAGCAAGGAGAAGAAAAATGGTGGCGCTTTCCGCGATCGGAGCAATCGCCTGGGGGATATTATCCACTCGGCGCCCTGGTATGTAGGCACCCAAAATCAGGGTTACCATCGCCTGCCAGGCACTGAAGGCAGCGACTATCTCACCTTCCGCCAAAACACCGCTTATGTCAACCGCAGCAAAATGATCTATGTGGGGGCCAACGATGGCATGCTGCATGGTTTTGACGCCACCACTGGCATAGAAAAGTTTGCTTATGTACCCAACGCCACGATTCTGGATGATTTAAAAAACCTGGCCGACCCCAATTACAGCCACCGCTATTATGTGGACGGCTCGCCCAAGGCAGGAGATGCTTATATTGGCGGCAGTTGGAAAACCCTACTAGCAGGCACCACCGGCCGGGGCGGCAAGGCGGTATTCGTGCTGGATATCACCGACCCTGACAATATGGCCGCCGCCCAGGTATTGTGGGAAGTCAGCACCGTCAGCGCTTTCGATAAGGTCGATTTGACGGGCGATACCGATAGCGATCCGGCCACCATCGAGCAACCCGGGTTTGTGCCGGATTTAGGGTTTACCCTCCCACAACCCAGTATTGTGCGCATGGCCGATGGCCACTGGGCGGTGATTGTCGCCAACGGCTATTTGAGCAGCCGCGGCAAGGCTGTGTTGTTTATTCTCGATGCCGCCACGGGTGATATCATCCAGTCCCTGGACACCGGTGTCGGTTCTAGCGCCGATCCCAACGGCCTTTCCACCCCCATTGCCATAGACAATGACGGCGATGCCGTGGTGGATGCCATCTACGCCGGAGACCTCAAAGGCAATTTATGGAAGTTCAATGTCGATGATACCGATAAAACCAAATGGAAGGTCGACAAGCTGTTTACCGCCAGCGCCCCCGACGGCACTACTCAACCCATTACCGCCAAACCTGAAGTCGGTCTCCATCCCGATGGCGGCGTGCTGGTCTTTTTTGGCACCGGCAAGTACTTTGAAGACAACGACGATGTGGTGGGAGCCACCCCCCAAAAGCAAACCTTCTATGCGGTCTGGGACGAAGACAAAACCACCGTGACCACGTTTTCCCGCACCCATCTGCAGGAAAAGAAAATCCTCTCGGAAGTCACCAACCCTACCCTACCCGATAGCTCCACCAGTCCTTTTTCGGTTCGTTTTACCGGGGATGCTTGTAGCACATCCTGTACCGATAACCCAGTGGATTATGCCAGCAAAAAAGGTTGGTTTCTGGATTTGGTCTCTCCGGTCAACGGCGCCGAAGGCGAGCGGGTCATTTACAAACCTCAACTGCGTGACGGCCGCATCATTTTCGTTACCTTGATTCCATCCCAAGATCCTTGCGATTTTGGTGGCAGCGGATGGCTGATGGAAATGAACGGTGTCACCGGTCAGCGGCTGTCGCCCAAATCCCCCTTCGATATTAGCGGCGACAACAATATCGACGGCAATGACCGTACAACGCTCCCCGACAGCACCTTGACCACTGTCTCCGGTCTAAAACCAGATGTGGGCATCCCCCAGCCGCCCACTATTGTCAAGGACAAAGGCAAAGACAAGGAATATAAATATGTTGCCGGCAGCAGCGGCAACACCGCCAAAATCACCGAACCTGCCAGCTTTGGCAAAAAACGGTTGTCTTGGCGGCAGCTTCGTTAGTACTTTGTTTTACTTACCTATGAATATTACGCAAGCTAAGGTGGTGGGGTGTTTCTTCCGTGGGTGTTGGCGGCCTGGATGGCCGCCATCAAGCCCCTAAGGATGGGTTTACGGCGTCCTGCGGAAGAAACACCCCAGCACCTCAAAGTCACCAAATCTTTATGGGCATGTTGTTTTACAGACAGCCTCCCCTTCGAAGGAGGGTGTCGCAAAAGCCCATCCTTGGACTTTTGCGACTCGGAATCGTAAAGTGCGATTTTCCGATTCTCCATTTTCAATGGCTTATGGCCATCGAAAATGGCGATGCATCCCTGCCTCGCAGAAGGTGTCGCCTTATGCGACACCTTCTGCCAAAATTTGCATGGTAGCCCCCCACCTTCGTTTACTTACTGATCTTTAAACCACTTACCTAAAAGAAAACTTCGAAGCTTCGGGTACAGTACGTCACGACGCAGACTCGGGCACCATAAAAGTTTCTTTTTTTTCAAAAAAACAATCAATAACACAAACCATTTTGAGAAGTTCATCACAATTACTTGCACTTGATGGGATGTAAGCTACATTTTGTTACATAAAGCACAATTTGTAAGCAATGAACATCATGAAAAATATCCGGCTTTTTTTGAAGTTGTATTGTTTGGTTTTATCCCTAGGGATTTGTAACCAGATTTCTAGCACACAAGCTGCCGACAATATTGAGACCAGCGTCCCAGAATTAGAGCTCAACTATGGCTTGAATAAACGGTTGGATTTGCAAACAAGGATGCAAGAACTAGAGCTCAATACCAAGGGAAGACCTGCGCTCAAAGCTGTTAACCGGTATGAAACAGCCTTGGGAATGAGCCTAAAACCTGCACAATGGCTGAAAATACGGCCGGAAGTGCGTTATCAATGGACTGAAACGAATGGTGCTTTTGACACCGATCTTTCCGGAAGACAGGTTCAATTTGGAATTAATGCAGAAATAAATTTCTAACACTAAAGAGGTGGTAGTTAAAGATAAAGAACAGATATAAGCTAGCTGAGGAGAAAAACACCTCACGTGCGGAGGGCATTGACTCGCCCCCCACACATATTGATCGAAAGGCTATTATTCGCCGTCTTTCTTTTCATCTTCAGGTTCTGCAATCACCCACTTATAAAAGAAGTATGCAGCTGCAATAATAATCAAGGTGACAACAATCCCTGTGGGCGAACGCATTTTTTCTACTAGATCGAGTATAGCTCCCATTCTAAACCTACCTTTTTCTCTGGTTAATTTATAAAATGCATTTCTAATATATGAAATGCTGGCCTTTCCATTTTACGAATATCCCGCCTACTGTCAAGAATGCGTGTTTAGATTTATCTCTTCACTTTTGTCTTTTCACTCATAAATTCACTAAAATAACAGTTTGCTTCTTGAGATTGACGGATCATGGAAAACCGTAAGACCCGCTTTGCCCCCAGTCCCTCCGGCTATATTCATCTCGGCAATGCCCGAACAGCATTATTCAACCGTTTGTTTGGACAAATTTTCTTACTCCGAATCGAGGACACCGACCAGGAGAGAAGCCGGCATGAATTTGTCTCGGCCCTCATGGAAGATCTGCACTGGCTGGCCTTGGATTGGGAAGAAGGCCCCCAAAGCCCGTTTCCCAATCAGTATTTCCAGTCCCAACGGCAACAAATTTATGACCGTTATTATCAGGATCTTGAAGAAAAAAACCTCGCTTATCCTTGCTTTTGCTCTCCGGAAGAACTGGCCATGTCCAGGAAACTGCAACGGGCACAGGGATTGCCGCCTCGTTATTCAGGCAAATGCGCCCAGCTTAGTCCCCAGGAAATCCAAACCAAATTAGCCCAGGGTCTTAAACCCACCTTGCGGTTCCGAGTACCCTCCGGAAAAACCATCGAATTCGACGACTTGGTCAAAGGGCGTCAGGTCTTTGAAACTGACACCATCGGGGATTTCATCATCCGCCGCGCTGACGGAACGCCGGCGTTTTTCTTTTGTAATGCGGTGGACGATGCGCTGATGGAAGTCACCCATGTATTGCGGGGCGAGGATCATCTCACCAATACCCCCCGTCAATTATTGATTTTGCAGGCACTAGAGTTATCCGCACCCTGTTATGGCCATATTTCTTTAATCCTGGGGGAAGACGGCGCCCCTTTATCCAAACGCAACGGCAGCCAGAGCATTCGCGAACTACGGAAACAAGGATACCTACCCATCGCTATTATCAATTTGCTGGCCCGTCTTGGGCATTATTATGCCAATGACAATCTCATGACCCCGGATCAGCTTTCTAAAGCATTCAGCCTGGAAAACCTAAGCCGTTCTCCCGCCCGCTTTGACCCCCAGCAGTTGATTTATTGGCAACAACAAGCAGTCCAAAGCGCTGATAATGCTACTTTATGGCAATGGTTGCCAGAATCGCTCCACCATTTGGTACCCGAACCCCATAAAGAGACCTTTCTGGAACTGGTGCGCAGCAATTGCGTCTTGCCTAATGAAGCGATGGATTGGGCGAGGATCTTATTTGAAAAATCCGTTCCTATCACCGATAACGCCCAGGAAATCCTGATCCAAGCCGATCCCGATTTTTTCAGGGCTGCGGTACTTGCCGCCCATGAATTTCCAGACAATTACCAGGCTTTTTTGAAAGCATTGAAAGACAGAACCCAAGCCAAAGGCAAACAGTTATTTCAACCACTTAGGGCGGCCTTGACCGGACGGCTCGATGGTCCTGAATTGAGCAAAATTTATTCAATCTTGACCCCCGAACAAATCGAACACCGCTTTGCCCGCTGGACGGGAACGCCATGCTGAAACTCTACAATACGCTGACCCGGCGCAAAGAAGTCTTCAAACCCATCGAGCCGGGCAAGGTCCGAATGTATGTTTGTGGCATGACTGTCTATGACTACTGCCACTTGGGCCATGCCCGGGTGATGGTGGTTTTCGATGTGATAGCCCGATATTTGCGTTGGTGCGGTTATCAAGTGACCTATGTGCGCAACATCACCGATATCGATGACAAAATCATCCAGCGCGCCAATGAATTGGGTATTCCCTTTCACCAGCTCACGGAAAAATTCATCCAGGCCATGCATGAGGATGAAAAGGCACTGAATGTGTTGCCGCCAGACCTGGAACCCCGCGCGACCCAATCCATCGATGCCATCATTCAGATGATAGCGCGGCTGATTGATAGAGGTTACGCCTATATTGGAGAAAACGGCGACGTTTATTACTCTGTTTCGAAATTTAAAGGGTATGGCAAACTGTCCGGGAAAAATCCTGAAGAACTGCGGGCCGGCAGCCGGGTGGAAGTAAACGAGGCGAAACAGGATCCACTCGATTTCGTCCTCTGGAAACGGGCCAAAACCGGCGAACCCGCCTGGGACTCCCCCTGGGGCAAGGGCCGTCCCGGCTGGCATATCGAATGCTCGGCCATGTCAACCACATGCCTCGGCGCCCACTTTGATATCCACGGTGGCGGCGCGGACCTGCAATTTCCTCATCACGAAAATGAAATCGCCCAATCGGAGGGCGCCACTGGCGAACCTTTCGTCAACTACTGGCTGCACGCGGGCTTCGTGCGGGTCAATCAGGAAAAAATGTCCAAATCCCTGGGCAATTTCTTCACCATTCGCGAAGTACTCAAACAGTACCCCGGCGAAGTGATCCGTTTTTTCATTTTGTCCAGCCATTACCGCAGTCCGCTGGATTATTCTGAAGACTCTCTGGAAAAAGCCCGCGCCGGTCTCACCCGCCTCTATACGGCACTGCGCGGACTACCCATGGTGGATGAAAACGAAGCAGGAGAAACCTACCGTCAGCGCTTCCAGGAAGCCATGGATGACGATTTCAATACCCCGGCGGCACTGGCGGTTCTGTTTGATCTGTCCAAAGAAATCAATCGCCTCAAAGCCCTGGATCCAGATAAGGCAGCCAGACTGGGAGCAACGCTGAGAAACCTGGGCGCTGTCCTGGGAATTTTGCAGGAAGATCCTGAAAGCTATTTCAAAGACCTGGGGCAAAGTGCTGAAAGTGAAAGCAGCACAACCGCTTTAGGGGAAGAAGAAATTGAAAAATTGATTGCGCAGCGCAATCAAGCCAGGAAAAACAAGGACTGGGCCCGGGCCGATGAAATCCGGGATCAACTAAAAGTACGCGGAATTGTCCTTGAAGACACCCCCCAAGGCACGCTGTGGCGGCGGGAGTAGGGATTACCCATTTGTTTGTAACTGTGTGATGTTATGCACGGTCATTCCAAAGCAGCCCTCAAACGCAGTCCGCGATCTGGCAAGGAATCCTGTCATTGGCTCATAGGCAAGACAAGGTGCCCCCTCAAGTGGTGGGGGGAGCGACGGACCCTGCCTTGAATCCCCCTCTCCCTTTGGGAAAAGGGTTGGGGAGAGGACGTGACGGCGCGGTCCTTAAAGCCGCCCATGATTTAGGGATAATGAGGTTTGGTGCGCTGAGCGCACTACATATTTCAGGCCATCTCCTTGGCAATGGCATAAATCTCCTCGGCATCGAGAATCAAATCGTTACGCTCAAACAATCGGCCGATACAAGCCCGGTGCACCGCCAGCTTCAAGGTACCGAAACCGATCGCTCCCCAGCAAATTTTGCCGTGGCGGATGGAACCGCGATCCATCATATCCAGCCCCTCGATCCCCAGCGGGGGCGTCGCATTGGCATCGGCCAAGACTTCCAATTCAGGCAAATCCGCCCAGTGCCGTTCTCCCAATAATTGCACGCCTGCGGCACCAGTCGAAAAAACAATTTGGGCGTCTTTGATCACTTCCCCCCGGGCGTCATTGTCAATCGCTTCCACCGGCGTGATTGACACGCCAAAGCGGGCTTTCATTTCCTCACTGGCTTTTTTTGCCCGCTCCAATGAACGGGATGTCAAAACCACCTCGGCGCCCTCCTTTGCCAGCAAGGCCGCTGCCCGTTGTCCGACCGGGCCCGTTCCGGCCAACACCACTGCTTTTTTGCCCTTTACCGGTACACTTCCGACAATTTTAGCCACGCCCGCCGCAGCGGTGGTATTACTGCCATTACTGTCTAGCATCACCGATACCCTGAAATCGGCAAAAAACTTACCTTTTACGGTATCCAACAATCGTTCGCCTGCCTGCAAATCACTGCCGCCAATAAAAATTGCGGTATTTTTCTTGTCCTTCGGAGGCCGGGTGAAAATCGTTCCTTCTACCAGCGGCCCCACATTCTGGGGAGTCAATCCGCCATGGGGAATAACATGATCGCAGCCGCCATCATAGGCCACTACCGTATCGAAGGAAGCGGGATGCTCGTCGGTATCAAATTGAAACAATAATTTTTTCACAGGAGAACCTCATTGGTTTTATCCAGGACTGCGTCATTAAAACACATAAAGTATTGATTGCAGGGGGTAGGTGGTCTGATTCGAAAACCTCGCCGGCAGGGAGGCCGGCGTGGAGCCTACAGGGGCGAGCCGGACCGAAAGTCCAGTGGACTTTCGCAGCCGGGCTAGCGCCCAAACAGGGATGTTTGGGCAGGACTTTCTTGCATAGCAGGATTGTGCAGCAAGAAAGTATTTACGGCGTTTTTCGAAGCAGACCACCTGCCCCGGCTTGAATAGATGACGGAGACCTGATTGTTTTACATGAAATCATTCTTTCGTAGGGCAGGTCGATTATAATAGCTGGCTGATCCCCCCACCAGAAAAGCAAACAAGATGCCGATGATCAAAGACCAAACCATAGAAACATTTTTGCAACAACTGGCCAGCGCCTCGGCCACCCCGGGAGGTGGCAGCGCAGCGGCCATCATGGGGTCGATGGGAGCTGCTCTGGTCAGCATGGTGGCCAATTTGACCATTGGCAAGGATAAATACAAAGCAGTGGAAGCGGATATGCAAGCTTTGCTGGAAGAAGCGGAAGCCTTGCGCATCTGCCTGCTGGATGCGGTACGGGCCGATGTGGAAGCCTTTGACCAGGTGATGGCTGCCTACCGGCTCCCCAAAAACACCGAAGAAGAAAAAACCTTGCGCAGCAAAGAAATCCAGGAAGCCCTCAAAACCGCCACCGATGTTCCCCTGGAATGCGTCCGCTTATCCGCGGCTGTCATAGATTTGAGCCGAACAGCGATGGAAAAAGGTAATCGCAATGTCATCAGTGACGCTGGCGTTGCCGTCCTGGCCGCTCACGCCGCTCTTAAAAGTTCAGCATTGAACGTTTACGTCAATCTCAATGCCATCCAGGATACGACTTTCACGAAACAGCGCCGGGAAGAGTTGGAAAAGCTCATTGCCGGCAAAGATGAAGAAGTTGAAAAAATCTATCAACAAGTCAAACACCAACTTTAGGTTCCATGAAAATATTTCGTATTTTGGCCTACGGCCTTGGCATTGCCTTATCGCTTTCCGCGGCTTGGTTGTTATTCCCGGGGCAGCGCAGCGAAGCTGGATTGACCGCGCCCGAAACCCTCAAATGGGTGCCGGATATCGAGGAAACCGAGGATTTTTGCCCCTTCGAACACCCCGAGTGGCGCAAGGCCCAAACCATTGAAGGCATGGAGATCAGCGAATCCCCCATCTGCCAGCCGGACAACCCCTATCTGGTCGCCAGCGTGGTCAAGGGCACCAACAATGTCACCATGCCCACTTTGATGAAAACCCGCCTGGCCATGGATGCGGTTGTCAAGGATAACGACCGGGACGGCGACGGCGACCCCGATGTTATTCATATCAAGCTGGAAGTGGCGGAACTCAATGGCAGCAGCCCGGATGGCGACTTTCTGATTCCAGGCTATCAGATCGCCCCCGGCCTGCAGCCTGGTATTTGGGTTTTTACGCCCAAATTGCGGGGCATGGCCACCGTCGATGCCATCAACACCCAGGCACCGGAAATCCTGCGCGCGCCCTCCCCTCCCATCCGGGTGGAACAGGGCGATACCATTTATCTCACGCTGGAAAACACCCATTACCTGCCCCACACCATCCACCTGCACGGCGTCGATCACCCTTACCTGCGCGCAGATGGGCAGGGTAATGATGGCGTTCCCGTCACCAGCGAAAAGGTGCTGTTGCCGGGAGAATCGCGTACTTATGAACTTCACCCCCGCCAGACCGGCGCCGGCATCTATCACTGCCATGTTCAGACCGACAAGCACATGCTCATGGGCTTGCAAGGCTTGTTCATCGTGGAAGAAAACCGCCCCGACAACTGGCTGCAAACCTTCAATATCGGCGCCGGGCGGGTCCGCCATCCCTCCCGGGCGGTGCGGGAAAAGTATGCCCAGGAAATCGATCTCCATTTCCAATCGTTGGACAAAGAGCGCTACTTGGCGATTCAGGAACACCACGATCCCCGCTTGGTGTCCAAGGCCATGAACCGGGATTATGACATTACCGATGCGGAAGAGGATTTTTATCTGCTCAATGGCAAGGCGTTTCCCTACACTTTGCGCGATTCCCTAATTGTGGTGGAACCGAACCAAAAGATTCTACTCCATACCGTCAATGGCCATCCTCATTCCCTCGGACTGCACCTGCACGGACATAAAACCACAGCGATTGCCGCCGATGGCGTACCTCTGGAAGTACCCAACACCCGCGATGTACAACCCTTGATCCCGGCTCAACGCCTGGATCTGGTACTGGACACCAGCAATGACGGCCGTCACAGTTTTGGCCCGGGGGCCTGGCTATTCCATGACCATGCGGAAAAAAGCGTCACCAGCGATGGCGTGGGTCCCGGCGGGGATCTGGGGCTAATCGTCTACCGCCAATATTTGGATAAGAATGGGTTGCCGAAATTACAGGGCATGGATTTGGTGCCCTTCTTCAACCGCCAGTTTTACCAGAAACAAGTTCCAGTTTGGGCCCGCAGCGAAGCCTGGGAGATTTTCTCCGATGCCGCCCCCGTGCCCCCTGACCGCTTGCGGCTGTTACTCTCCGGACTCAGTTTGGGGCTGGCGCTGGGCCTATTCATTGCCTTTTGGCGGAGCGGGAGGAAGGCTCAATGAAGCACTGGATCTTTCTGTTGCTGCTTTTCCCGATTTTAACTGTTGCCGGCCACCGGATGGATATGGACAGTATGGTGATGAATGAAAATCCCATGAATCTGCCGGAAGGCTGCGGGAAGATCGCGGGCGATAAAACCATCATTGTCAAGGCGGGACGTGAATTTGCCAAGAAATTTCCCGGCGTGGTATTCGCTTATGATCAACAAAGCTGGGAGGTATCCCCCTGCACCCGATTAACCGTCCGCTTTATCAATAAGGATCACATCCGCCATCAATTCATGGTCCACGGCCTGCCAGAAAAAACCTACCCGGAAGGTATGTTCACCATCGAGGTTTCGGGCCCCGGCGAAGAAAGTGCCAGCCTTATCTTGCCGCCGGCGAAAAAAACCTATCTGGTTCACTGCGACATCGCCCAGCATACCGAACACGGCATGAAGGCCCAGCTTAAAGTGGCCGGCGGCGACAAGGACCTGGCCAGCCTCCCCGGGCTGACCAAGCCTGCCCGGCCTGACACTTACCCTACCCGCTGGACAGCGTCTTCGGTTATTCTCTTGCTGGCGGCCTTGATTGGTGGTGGATTGCTGGTCTGGCTATTGCGCTGGTTTTGGCAATCCATGATCAGCGAATGACGGCCAATAAACCACTCACGGGAAAGATCGTCATTCCCGCGAAAGCGGGAATCCACCTGGAATAACGAAAGCATTATGGCGTTCGTTCTTAAATCCGTAAATGATTACCGGTCTGTCACTGTTCTTTACATAAGTTAAATTGCATTACGGACCAAACATAATCCGCCCTCGCAATCCTCCAAAATAAAAATCCGTTCCAGGAAGCTGGCGGTTCCAGCGGCCATTGTCATAGACCCTTGGCTGGGAATAATAGCCCTGCCACCGGTTGAACCGCGAGGGAACATAAGGGCGGGTGCGGTGCATTTTGGCAATAATCTTGTGATCCAGCCGATTAATCTTCCGTTCCAACACTTTTATTTCGTGAGGTGACAACCAGCCATCGCTGGCAAAATGGCTCTCCAAGCGGACAATCTTGACGTGTTTGCGGAAGAGTTTACGGGCTTGCCTGGGCGTCAACCGTCCGCAATCCAATCCTTCTTCTATTCGAAGATGTTGGCTTTCCAAGCGATGATGAATATACGCTTCCAAATCATAACCATCCCGGTGCCAGCCACGCGCGCCCGCAGTGGAAATCACGGACAACCCTGCTATCAATAACAAAATTGGTAAGTATTTCATTGCTTTCTCCTTACCGTTGTTCAACTTAGCCAAAAAACTTTTTCGGCTTTGATTGCATGTTAGCGGTAAGGGGATAAATCCGGGCTGAATGCTTGCAAACTACCAAGAAAATCTGGCACAGTGAAAACCCATGAAGATCCTTCCGGGCTACGGTATTTTGCGGGTGACAATCCTGGATTCCGGGTTCCGCTTCGCGGCCCCGGAATGACAGAAAGGAAGCATGAAAGCAACCACGGGGTAACAGGAACAAAGCGCAAAAGCCATCCCGAAATGATGGAAGGAAAACGGAAAAGCAGTCCCGGCGTAACGGACAGCCGGTAAAAGTAACCCTCTTTGTCTTGTCATTCCCGCGGAAGCGGGAATCCAGCATTACTACCCTGTCATGCTCGGCTGCTTTATGGTTTTTGGGATTGCCTAGGTTTGCATCTTGCTCTCATTGAGGTTTCGGGCTAATCGTGTCTAGGAAACACTCACACAATCAGAGCCTTCTCTACTTGGAATCTGTCACCGTCAGCAATTTCAACCGAAGATCCCCCAAATATTCAAACTCGGCATTATAAAACCGCTCACCAACCCTGGCACGCTTGACTGTAAGGCGCGCCATCGCAGGATCATATACTGCCCTTGAAACCCGAAATCTGGCCGACAGCGGCTCCAGTTTCGTCACCTTAAACAGCCCCTGTCCTTCATTCACCATCTCCGCCGAATAAAGCGCTTCCCCCACTTGTACTACTGGCAGATCCACCTGGCGGGAAACCGGATCATAACTTGGCTCGCTGTTTTCGGAAATCAGCCGCGCCTGATGAATGACAACCTGGTCCACCGGCACATTTTGGAACCCTTGGAACGTGGTAGTTTCCACTTTGGCTATCTGATCCACAACTTCCATGCCATCAATCACCTTGCCAAACACGGCATAACCCCACCCCTCGGGAGTTTCGCTGGTAAAATCCAGAAAAAGGTTATCCACTTGGTTGATGAAAAACTGGGAAGTGGACGAATGAGGATCGGAGGTACGGGCCATGGCAATGGTTCCCCTTTCGTTTTTCAAGCCGTTGCTGGCTTCATTTTGAATCGGGGGTTTGGTGGGCTTGGGGGTAAAATTCTCGTCGAAACCACCCCCTTGAATCATAAATCCGTCAATCACCCGGTGAAACAAAGTGCCGTCATAGAAACCATCGTTCACGTAGGCCAGAAAGTTCGCCACTGTTACCGGTGCCTGGTCGGAGTACAGTTCCAGGGTAATCGTACCTGCGCTAGTTTCCAATTGGACGATAGGGGTTTTGGCTGATACCACTATCCATGAGAAGGTAAGCAGCAAGGATACAAAGCATCTTCTAACAGTGCGTTTCATAAAAATTTCCTTTGAGTTCATAAGAGATTAAAGCCGTAAAGTCCTAGCCCCATCATCAGACAAAGATGAAATTACGTGGTCAACTCACTGTAAGCTAACCAAATAAGAATCTCCATCGGCGTTTTTTCTCCACCTCCTACGCAGCATTAATATTAATCTCCACGTATGTTTGATCTTGGAGAATAATTCAAATCAGGCAAGGCTCATTGGTTTGCTCCGAACATAAATTAGCAGAAACGCCATGTACCTTTCACTTTTAACTATACTTGTTTAGAAAAGCCCAAACCGTCGAATAAATTCCCCTACCTCGGCTACACCTTCACCTGATTTAATATTAGTAAATATAAAAGGCCTATCGCCTCGCATTTTTTTTGCGTCCCGCGCCATGACATCCAATGAAGCCCCCACATGAGGAGCAAGATCCGTTTTATTGATCACGAGCAAATCAGAGCGGGTAATCCCAGGCCCACCTTTGCGTGGAATCTTGTCTCCAGCTGCCACATCGAGAACGTAGATGGTCAAATCAGCCAACTCCGGGCTGAAGGTGGCGCTCAAATTGTCGCCCCCGCTTTCGATAAGGACAAAGTCCAGAGAAGGAAACCGCTGGCATAAATCTTCTACCGCCAAAAGATTCATCGAAGCATCTTCTCTGATAGCCGTATGCGGACAACCACCGGTTTCGACGCCTAGAATCCGTTCTTGAGGCAAGGCGCCGCTCTTGATAAGAAATTCCTGGTCCTCGCGAGTATAAATATCGTTGGTAACTACGCCTATTTGATACTTGTTCCGCATTGATTTGCACAAGGCTTCGACCAGCGCGGTCTTGCCAGAGCCGACCGGCCCTCCCACGCCAACGCGTAAAATCTGCTGATGATCCATGTTATTGCCTCAGGAACGATAAAGCCGTGAATATTGTTCTTCATGGCGGCTGCTTGCCAAAGCCAAGCCGAACAAACTTCCTCCAATTTCATCATCCCTGATTTTCATGGCATCGGCAATGATATCGGGAAGCCTTTCTTGCAATCGCCATAGCAGTTGCTGACCACTTACCTGCCCCAATGGCACCAGTTTGACGGCGCATAACACTTGGTTTTCGAGCCAGGCCCAAAGATATCCCAATGCCGTATCCAACTCAGGAATGTTCCACTTGACAGCCGCCAGGCTAAAACAAGTAGCCAAAGTCGCCTCGGGACGGTTGATCCATGCTTCGCCTTGGTCCATGTTGAGACCGACCAACAATCTGGCCAAGGCATGCCCCCCGTGGCGGTCTTCCTCCCGCAATTCAGAAGTTTCCCGGCAAGCGATCAAGGTCCTGCTCCATTGAACAATGGCGGGATGATCCTCATTTGTCCAAGCACGATATAAACGAAATAAAACTGGAATATCAGTCAGTTTCAGACTGTGCTCCAACAAGCCACTGATCCATGCTTCAACCTGCTGCTCATTGCCTATCCAGCCATCTTCGACCGCCCGCTCCATCCCCTGGGAATAGCAATATAGTCCAATGGGCAGGCTTGGGCTGGACAGTTGCAACAGTCTGGCCAATGGGTAATCAATGGGCATGATAAGCGCCGGGCTCGGGGTCAAAGGGAAGCATTTGATGCTCTACTGTCAAACCAAGATGTTCCACCAGTTGATCCAGTACGTGATCCAGTAAGTACATAAGCTCACCCGGCTGGATGGCAAGCGGAACATGGCGGTTACCCAAGTGATAACACGCTTTGGCAAAAAGACAAGGATCATTGGTTCTAGCCACCGAAACTGGCTCGGGGGCCGCTTTGATCAAAATCACTTGTCCGTCTTCGCTGGCAAGCAGATCGCCGTCGTGAAGCACCGTGCCTCTGGGGAGGGAAAGGCCGACTTCGATTCCGCCATCGGTTTTTGCCAGTAATCTGCTTTTGGTGCGTGTGTCGTAGGTGAGAGTGAGGTTGTCAAGCGGAATTGCTTCAGCGGCAATCTTTCTTATTAGTTTTAGCATTACTGGATACCGGATCAAAACAGGAAATAGCGTTGTGCCATGGGCAAATCCGTGGCCGGTTCACATGCCAGCAAGTCGCCATCCGCCCGCACCTCGTAAGTTTGGGGGTCTACTTCTATTTGGGGAAGATAATCGTTATGTATCATATCGGCTTTTCCCAGTTGGCGGGTACCGGACACAACGCTGATGGATTTCCGTAAACCATACATCTCCGACACGTTATATTCCATAGCGGCCTGGGAAAGGAAAGTAAGTGAAGTGGCCGCCACGGCGCTGCCATAAGCGGCGAACATCTCACGATAATGCACAGGCTGGGGCGTGGGAATGGAAGCATTCGGATCCCCCATGGGCGCCGCGACAATCATCCCGCCTTTGAGTATAAGGCTGGGTTTGACGCCGAAAAAGGCAGGCTGCCATAACACTAAATCGGCAATTTTGCCTTCTTCTATCGAACCCACATCGTGAGCGATACCATGGGCAATGGCGGGATTGATGGTGTATTTAGCCAGATAACGCTTGACCCTGAGGTTATCATGCCGGGCTGGATCTTCACTCAGGCTTCCCCTTTGCATTTTCATTTTGTGAGCGGTTTGCCAGGTTCTCAGAATGACTTCCCCTACCCGTCCCATGGCTTGGGAATCAGACGCGATCATGGAAAATGCTCCCATATCATGGAGAATATCCTCCGCCGCAATGGTTTCCCGGCGGATTCGCGACTCAGCAAAAGCAACATCTTCCGGGATATCGGGATCAAGATGATGGCATACCATAAGCATGTCCAGATGCTCGTCCACGGTATTGATGGTATAAGGCCGAGTGGGATTGGTGGAGGAAGGAAGCACATTGGATTTGCCGCAAGCGCGGATGATATCGGGCGCGTGTCCACCTCCCGCTCCTTCGGTATGGTAGGTATGGATGGTCCGGCCTTTGAAGGCCGCAAAGGTGTTTTCGACGAAACCCGATTCGTTCAGGGTGTCGGTGTGAATGGCTACCTGGATATCGAAACGGTCCGCCACGCCCAGACAGCAGTCAATGGCAGCGGGGGTGGTACCCCAATCTTCGTGCAGTTTTAGCCCCATGGCGCCAGCCCTGACCTGTTCTTCCAAGGCTTTCGGCAAGCTTGCATTGCCCTTGCCGAGCAAGCCGATATTCATCGGCAGACTGTCCATGGCCTGAAGCATATGTTGTAAATTCCAGGGGCCTGGGGTACAGGTAGTAGCATTGGTGCCGGTAGCAGGTCCTGTACCGCCGCCAATCATGGTGGTAATACCCGACATCAAGGCTTCTTCCACCAATTGTGGACAAATAAAATGGATATGCGCATCAATTCCGCCAGCGGTCAAAATTTGCCCTTCCCCGGCAATCACCTCCGTGCCAGGACCGATTTCCATTGTCACGCCCGCCTGGGTATCAGGATTGCCAGCTTTGCCAATAGCCGCGATACGCCCATTTTTGATTCCCACATCAGCCTTCACGATTCCCCAATAATCCACAATCAATGCATTGGTAATGACCACATCCATGGCAACGTCCGAGCTTGCTTGGCTTTGCCCCATGCCATCTCGGATTACCTTGCCGCCACCAAATTTCACTTCATCCCCATAGACGGTGAGATCTTCTTCGACTTCAATAAACAGTTCAGTATCGGCCAATCGCACCCGATCGCCTATCGTTGGGCCAAACATTTCCGCATAAGCGGAACGTGACATCTTGGTCATAAATCCCCCATGATCTGCTGCTGAAAACCGAATATTCGCCGACGCCCGGCAAAAGCCACCAGCACGACTTCGCGACTTTGACCTGGTTCGAAACGTACCGCTGTTCCTGCGGGAATAGCCAACCTGTAACCCCGGGTCACTGCCCGATCGAAACGAAGGGCAGCATTGGTTTCGAAGAAATGATAGTGGGAACCCACCTGAATAGGCCGATCACCGGTGTTTTCAACCGCTAGGGAAATGGTTTTACGGCCTTCGTTGAGAATAATTTCACCCTCACCAACCATGATTTTACCTGGAATCATCCTAGCCTCCTACAGAATGGGATTATGTACTGTTACCAGCTTAGTACCATCGGGGAAAGTGGCTTCTACCTGTACTTCAGGGATCATCTCCGCCACGCCGGCCATGACATCGTCCCGGGTAAGCAAAGTGCGCCCAAAATCCATCAATTCCGCCACGGTTTTCCCCTCCCGCGCGCCTTCCAATATCGCCGCGCTCAAATAGGCTACAGCTTCTGGATGGTTGAGTTTCAGCCCCCTAGCCTTACGCCGCTCAGCCAACAAAGCTGCGGTAAAAAGGAGTAATTTGTCTTTTTCTCTAGGCGTCAATTTCATATCAAATTCCTGGTTGCTAATTGTCACTATGCCGTATTGCTCTCAGGTAGCCCAAATACGTGGTTCACATATATTGCGCCCGATCACAATTGGACGCACAACCTGCCAAAGATCGAGAAAAGCTTGCTTTAAACGCTCCATTTGGTGAGTGATTCCCCGGCACACCAACATACCGTCAATCACGGTTGTGCCTAAAACAATCTGATCATTGCAAATCATG
Organism: Methylothermaceae bacteria B42; assembly: GCA_001566965.1. NCBI lineage: Bacteria > Pseudomonadati > Pseudomonadota > Gammaproteobacteria > Methylococcales > Methylothermaceae > Methylothermaceae bacteria B42. The sequence goes on from LSNW01000039.1 coordinate 44,410, forward strand.
CGGACCCTGTCGATGGTGTCAGAAGGAAAGGGATAGGCATAAAACGTTGCATAAAAAGGGTTGCCCCGCAGTCCCCAAACAGCTTTTGCCACTTCATTATCCAAATGAATATGTTCTATCAACAACGGTGCATTCTCTACCCATATATGCCAACCTTGACTCAATCGTCCCTGAGTAAAGGTTTCTTGAGCAGCCGGGCGGCCCAGGCAACTGCTTTCCCAACCAATGAAACGCGCGTCTTTGGACAAAGTGACGGTTGTGGCCATCTTCACTCGAGCGCCATCGAAGAAAATGTTTTCCTGAGGCAGCCACTCCAAGCTGGCGCCTTGACCTACCGACAAGTGGATATTCTGCTGAGCGATAGTTCCACCACTGCGGTAAAACTTTCCCGCTGCGGGCGTTGTGATGAGCGCACGTGATTCTTTGGCGGTTTCCACTAGAATTTTTAATCGATCCCCACCCACCACGCCTCCCGGTGGATGCAGCACATATACATGACAAATGCTCCTTTCGGGATAAAACGGGCGCTGAACCACCAATGGCCCATGGCTTTTCCGGAAAGCAAGCACTGTTTTATCTCCCTGCACTTCAAAACCTAATTTAAGCTCGGCGCGCCAACCTTTTTCCAGGCCCAACCCCATATCAAATGCCAGCAAGGAATAAAACTCCCATCCCAGAGCATCCCAAACCGAACAGCAAACGCAAAAATCGATGTCTGCGGGAGAAGCTTCCCAAGTGAATGCCAATCAATTGAACCATGCCGCTGGAAATGATCAACCCTAATCCATACAACAGATAGTCATTGGCCCAGCCTGCATTTGCAACCTTGTGGGAATAGCCATGAACAAAGGCGAATATCACCATCAACCCCAGCGCCGGTAATGGCACCGTTTGTTGATTACTTGCTACTTGGTAACCAAGCCAAAGCACAGATAAGGCCAATAAGAACTCCATGGCCATCAAGGCCCCATCACCCATGAATATCGGTAAACCAAGGCCAAAAACCATTGCCAATAGGAACAATACCGGTAGTCGCCATAGGGCTTGCCCCCCAACTAACGCGGCCCACCAACCGACTGCCAACAGAGACAATAGATGATCAACACCCAGCAGGGGGTGCAGGAAACCATTGGCCAAACCTTCCGTAGGATGTCCTCCCGTGTGTCCATAAGCAATCATGGGTAATCCCGCCATTATCAATAAACCATTCCAACATTTCCGCATGATTTTCTCCACAAGTTACTCGCCTAAAGATTGGGTAATTGAATTTCCAATAGAACCACCGGTTTTAAAACGTTCCCACATTACACTGTAAGATGTTGCTTCACCAGATCTTCCGTCAACCTTTCCATGTCTCCTGATGCGGTAATCCGGCCCTTGCTTATCAAGTAAAATTGGTCCGCCACCTTTTTCACAAAGGGAAGTTTTTGTTCCACCAACAGTACAGTCAATCCTTCCTGCTGGTTGAGGCGTAAAATGATGTCACTAATTTCCCGAACGATATTCGGTTGAATTCCTTCTGTTGGCTCATCTAGGATCAGTAATTTCGGGTTGCTTGCCAGGGCTCGGCCAATGGCTAATTGTTGTTGCTGCCCTCCGGAAAGATCGCCGCCACGGCGTTGGCTCATTTCCTCGAGGACCGGAAAAAGATCGAAAATGCGCTCAGGGATCTTTCTCATCCGGCCAGCACTGGCAAACAAACCAAGTCGAAGGTTTTCTTCCACTGTCAGCTGAGGAAAGATTTCTCGCCCTTGAGGCACGTAACCGATTCCCAATACCGCCCGTTGCTCAGTGGATAGAGGAATCAAATCTTTTCCTTCGAACCAAATCTCCCCCGACGCAGTCGGCAACAGTCCCATTATGCATTTGAGCAATGTGGTTTTCCCCACACCGTTACGGCCAATCAGGCAAACACATTTGCCAGCGACCACATGCAAATCGATATCCCAGAGCGTATGGCTGCCGCCGTAGAATTGATTGAGCGCTTTGATTTGCAATAGCTCATTCACCGAGATACACCTCAATCACTCTCGAGTCGGACTGTACTTTTTCCATCATTCCCTCGGCCAGTACCCGGCCTTCATGGAGCACCGTCACCCGGCGGGCAATGGAACGCACAAATTCCATATCGTGCTCGACGACAATCACCGAATGATCACCCGCCAAGGTATTTAACAGCTCGGTGGTCTGCTCGATTTCATGCTGGGTCATCCCCGCAACCGGCTCATCCAGTAATAGAAGCCTGGGATCCTGAGCCAACAACATGGCGATTTCCAACCATTGCTTTTGGCCGTGGGAGAGCGTGCCGGCATCACGGTTCCGCAGATTCTGCAAGCGTACCGTTTCCAAAATCTTATCGATACTTTCCCGTTCATCGATAGTCAAGCGGGCAAATAAGGTGGGCCAAACATTCTTATCCGCTTTCAACGCCAGATAGAGGTTTTCCCATACGGTTTGCGCTTCGAACACGGAAGGTTTTTGGAATTTTCTGCCGATACCCAAGGTGGCAATTTCCGGCTCATCCAACCGGTTAAGATTGATGGTTTGACCGAAATATACCTTACCGGCATCGGGACGCGTCTTACCGGTAATCACATCCATCATTGTGGTTTTACCTGCCCCATTGGGGCCAATGATACAGCGAAGCTCTCCATTATCCACCGCCAAGCTCAGGTCATTAAGGGCTTTAAATCCATCAAAACTGACTGTCACTGAATCGAGATATAAGATCGGGCCATGACTGGTATCAATTTCACCGGGAACAACTGGGTGTCTACCTTGCACCATGAAGTCAAACACCCGGTCCCGCCGGAATATTTCGCGAAAACCTTGACTCATCGCGCCATCTCCGGCTTTTTGGGAAACATCTTTTTCAGCATACCAATCAAACCATCCGGTAAATATAAGGTAACCAGGACAAATAATGCCCCCAACGCAAACAACCAGGCATCCGGAAAGACCGCGGTAAAATAGGTTTTCGCGTAATTGACCAACAGCGCACCAACCGCCGCACCATGTAATGTCCCCCGCCCTCCGACAGCGACCCAGATGACCAGCTCAATCGAGTTGAGCGGCGAGAATTCAGTGGGATTGATGATACCGACCTGGGGCACATATAATGCGCCGGCAACACCCGCCATCATGGCTGAAACCACAAAAACCCATAATTTATAGTTTTCCACCCGATACCCCAGAAACCGGGTTCTGTCTTCCGCGTCCCGGATAGCGGCAATCACCTGTCCCAGTTTAGAGCGGGTGATCCAGCGCGTCAGACAATAGCCTAGTCCCAGGGCTATTGCGCTGACAACGAACAAACCAACTCGGGTTGAATCCGCTTGTAGGCTGAAACCCAAAATGTCCTTGAAGTCGGTCAGGCCATTGTTGCCTCCAAAGCCCATTTCGTTGCGGAAGAATGCCAACATCAATGCATAGGTCAAAGCCTGGGTAATGATGGAAAGGTAAACCCCTGTCACCCGGGAACGGAAAGCAAACCAACCGAATAAAAAAGCGAGTAATCCAGGTACTACCAAAACCATCAAGCCTGCGAACCAGAGTTGATCAAAACCCTGCCAATACCAAGGCAGCTCTTTCCAATTCAAAAAGACCATGAAATCCGGCAGGATAGGATGCCCATAAACGCCTCGGGGACCAATTTGACGCATCAGATACATACCCATGGCATAGCCACCCAAGGCAAAAAAAGCGCCGTGGCCGAGACTGAGAATGCCGGCATAACCCCATACCAAATCGAGGGCCAGCGCCAGCAGCGCATAAGATAGATACTTTCCCAGCAAGGTTACGGTGTAAGTGGGAAAGTGAAAAAAAGAACTTTCCGGCACCACGAGATTGAGCAACGGTATGAGCACACAGGCGGCCAAAAGAACCGACAACAACGCTAATCCGCCGCGATCATTGCTCAACCATTGGGGCAATACCTTCTGTATCAGCATTTGTTCAATTCTCTGCTGCCCGGCCCCGTTGCGGAAATAAGCCGCGGGGAAATTTCTGGATGAACAGGATAATGAATACCAATACCATAATCTTTGCCATCACGGCGCCCACCCAGGGTTCGAGCAGTTTATTAATAATCCCCAAGCTAAAGGCGCCCACCAACGTTCCCCATAAATTACCAACGCCCCCAAAGACCACCACCATGAATGAGTCAATGATATAACCTTGACCTAAATTTGGACCGACATTGGTAATTTGACTCAATGCCACCCCGGCAACGCCAGCAATCCCGGAGCCTAGCCCAAAGGTAGCCGCATCCACGAAATGGCTGCGAATCCCCAAGGCCCGGGCCATTGCCCTATTTTGCGCGACTGCCCTGATTTGCAGTCCAAAGGATGTGAAACGCAGTAGCAAAGACAAGCCCAAAAAAACGATCAAGGCGAAAAAAAAGATGGCAATCCGGTTATAGGTAAAGGATAAAACCTCATTGATTTCCAGAGCCCCGCTCATCCAACTTGGATTGGTTACCATGACGTTTTGAGCGGAGATCGTGGTACGGACCAGCTGTTGAAGTAACAGGCTGATGCCAAAGGTGGCCAGCAACGTTTCCAATGGCCGGCCATAGAGATGGCGAATCACTCCACGTTCAATGGCGATGCCCACCAGACCACTGACAAGAAAAGCCGCAGGGATGGCAATCAGCACGGAGAGGTCGATATTGTTTGGGATGAGACGCTGGATCAAATAGGTGGTATAGGCGCCCAGCATCATCATTTCCCCATGGGCCATATTGATGACGCCCATGACGCCAAAAGTAATTGCCAAACCGATGGCGGAAAGCAGCAGTACCGATCCCAGGCTCAAACCGAAAAAAAAGGTTTGCAGCATGGCATTTGATTTCATGCGCTGGTCGATTGCCGCCAATGCCTTGCGGGCGGCAACCCGAACCTCGTAACTGGTTTCTATGACATAACTGCCATCGGGGGATTTTTCCAATAATTTCGCAATCCGGTTGCGGGCCTTTCGGCTTGTGGTTTTGGAAAGAATTTTGAGGGCTTCCAGGCGCTGCCTGTCTTCGCCCTCTACCACCCACGCTAAGGCCAATCCAACCCTGATTGCCTCTCTGACTTTGGAATCGGTTTCTTGAGCCAACAAGGATTGTAATAGCTCGATGTCATTAGGCGTCAGGCGGTCGTACATTTTTTTGACCGCGGCCAAACGTACCGCGGGATCATCACTGGTCAGACTGAGGCGCGCGAGCGCATTGCGGAGAAAACTACGGATCCGGTTATTGATAGTCACTCTTGCCAGGCCGCTTTTATCCGTCATGCCAAGATCCCCGCCGGTGACTGCGTCTATCATCCGGTAGCGGCCACCTTGTGGCTGCAGGATGACGACTTTTTTATCGCTTCTGCGATAATACAACCGCCCTTCCAGTAAAGCCTGCATGACCTCCAACGACCGGCTGTTCTTTAGTTTCGCCAAATTTTCAACCGCCAGCCTTTTCTTGTTGAAATTTGGCTGCTTAAGCATTTCTAAAACTTGGGGCAATGCAGGCTGATTCAATGCCTCCGCTGCCCAAGTGCCGCAACAAAGCACGGGCAAAAGAACAAGCAGTATTAACCGCAGGATCCTCTGGGGTGATTTGTTGCGGACTTGATAACGCATCACACAGGCCTATTGAAAGCTCATCCTGGGAATTAATAATTTTGCCCGGAGCACTTACCGGTTTTCACGTTGTAGTTACCACAAGAGAGCGGTGGACGCCAATCGGAAATCAGATCCTTACTGCCAGGAAGATAATCAGACCAAGCATCGCCCACGACTTCCGCCGGTGTCTGCCAAACAACCGCGAATTGGCCGTCATCTTGAATCTCCCCAATCAGCACAGGTTTAGTGATGTGATGGTTAGGCATCATTGCCGCGTATCCGCCAGTCAAATTGGGCACGACGACGCCAATCATGGCATCGACCACGGCGTCAGGATCCGCTTTGCCTGCTTTTTCGACCGCTTTCACCCACATATTGAAACCAATGTAGTGGGCTTCCATGGGGTCGTTGGTTACCCGTTTGTTGTTTTTGATAAAGGTCCGCCATTTTTTGATAAATTCGGCATTGGGCGGGGTATCAACGCTCATAAAATAATTCCACGCGGCAAGGTGACCCACCAAGGGCTTGGTATCAATCCCGGATAGTTCTTCTTCACCCACGGAAAACGCCACCACGGGAATCTGTTCTGCGGAAATTCCCTGGTTGGCCAATTCCTTATAGAAAGGGACGTTGGCATCGCCGTTGATGGTTGAAACCACTGCCGTTTTCTTGCCGGCGGAGCCGAACTTTTTGATCCGCGCCACTTCCGACTGCCAATCGGAAAATCCAAAAGGCGTGTAATTGATAAGAATATCTTCCGCTTTGACGCCCTTCGATTTCAGATAAGCTTCCAGGATTTTATTGGTGGTGCGAGGATAGACGTAGTCGGTCCCTTCCAACACCCAGCGTTTAACCCCGATTTCATTCATAAGATAGTCCACTGCCGGAATCGCCTGTTGATTCGGCGCCGCGCCGGTATAAAACACATAGCGCGAGGACTCTTCCCCTTCGTACTGAACTGGATAGTAAAGTGGCACTTTATATTCTTCCACCACTGGCAATACCGATTTGCGCGAAACAGAAGTCCAGCAGCCAAAAATGGCCGATACTTTTTCTTTCTGAATGAGTTCTCGTGCCTTTTCGGCGAACAGTGGCCAATTCGAGGCAGGATCCACGACCACTGGGACGATTTTACGCCCCAAAATACCACCTTTTTTATTTTGCTCTTCAATCAGCATCAACATCACGTCCTTGAGCGTGGTTTCTGAAATTGCCATGGTGCCGGAAAGAGAATGAAGAATCCCGACTTTTATCACCTCTTGAGCAGAAACGATGCTCGTGGCTACCACCATTCCCAAAGAAATTAAGAGCGCCAGCCCATTTTTCAGTAGCTTTTTAAATTCGATTAACATGAAATCTCTCCCTCTAAATTTATCGATTGATCAGATCTGCAACTGCAGGCCTAATTTGATTGAATGAATGGCTTTTCCCCGGGCGGTAGATGAATAATCCAGCCCTTTGGATAAAAGGTCTCCGTATTCCCACAACAAAGTAATCCGGGCATTGTGGCCGTCAATCACATAGTTGAGCCCGGCTTCCCACATATCCCGGTTGGGACTGTTATCCGGCGCTACCAGCACGTGCCTGGCGTAGGGCTGGAACTGGCCGATCCAAACCTTGTTGGGGAGTAAATACATCAAGCTGACATCGTAGGCGTTACCTTCGAACATGGCGAATGTTTTCGCGCCAGTGATTTTGTCCGACAAGCGTGCGCTTTCTCCGTAGCCATTAATGTTGTAATTTTTGTATTCACCGTTAAAAGTAATCACCCCCACATTGCCCAATACTTTTTCAAACAACAGATCCACTGCCGTGCCCCTAAAATCACCGGGCTCGGATTTACTCCCTGCGCCGTCTTCCTGATATTGGTTGGAAAAAGCCAAGGTCAAAATATCGCCAGCATTCCCATAATAAGTACCCGAGGTGTAATATCCTGGGTTTTTTTCTACTTCCAGAAAGTTGAAAGCAATTCGTTGGGCGAACAAGACATTATCATCCCCATTCGCGCCTCCGCGCAGTCCGCGGAAGAAGCCTGCCGCGTATTGCAGCCGGCCCTCGAAAAAACTTCCCCAAACGGTGGCACCATCATCACGGCCAAAGGAACCGGCTGAGGTACCGTCGGATTTGATGGTAAGATTAAAATCGGCTGGATCAAAAGGCGTCCCCGCGCCAAAGATGTTATAAACAGCGCTGAAAAAAGGGCCATTCATTTCCCGCCGCTCCGCCGGCACCAGCATGCGGCCTACCCAAATATTGAACATGGGATGAAATTCAAATTTGCCAATGACATCGAGTACCCGCATTTCGCCACCGTTATTACAGGTCTGACAGTCAGTATTGAATTCAAACTTGAAATACTTATGAATCTGGCCATTGACGTACAAACGGATATTATCGATGTTGAAATCGTTGGACCATTCCCGCCTGTTGGGAGAAGCATCTTCCGTCGCCGTAAAACTGGTGCGCAATCCGGCTCCGATGCTTATCCATTTGGTTTCATCAATTTTGAAAGTAGCGCCTGCTAGGGATGTTGGTGTATATCCCAGCGTCGCTACTAACAAAGCAGATGCCCCCAACAATTTACTGGTCTGCCTTGCTTTCGTTCGTAATTCTTTCCCCATAACTCATTTCTCCGCGAGGTTGTTTTCATTGTCTTTAAGGAAGACATTCTCTGCCTTCAGCAGGATTCAAAAACAAGAATCCATCACCTTCTACCGAGGCTCATTGAACAACCATTGCGAAGCTGGGCACAATACGTCAAATAACGTATTCAGACCGTCAAGACATTTCCTATATAGTTAACCTGAATAATGCGCCAGGTCGGATTTCAGCAAAAAGGCATGGGTATGATTAATTTAAGAATGATGTTTTGTTTTCTGTTTATTGCCACAGGTGGATGCACGCCTTCCTATCACTCACAAGGTACTCCGCCTCAACCTGAATCAGTTACCTATATCAGATTCAAAATCGCTGATGACGGTACAGCTGGCTTGAATGAGAATATAATCGTTCATATCGAGAAAAATGTTGCCCATTACCTTTCTCAGGCGGGATACCCATTGGCGCTTGATTACCCTCATGGAAATGAGCAAATCAGCCATGTACTGGAAGCCCGGATAGGCAAGATAAAAAAACAGGAAACCCCCACCGGCTTTTCCCTAAGCATCGGCAATTCAAACCCGAGGGCGATGGATTTTCAAAAAGCCAGGGTGTTACCTATACGATGTACCCTCCGTTCACGGCGCAATCCTGAGGAAAAAATCTCTTTGTTCATGGATTTTCTCACTAAAGGCACCATCACCACCCGGGAGGGAAGTGATGAACGAAAAATCGATCAATACAGCAATCACATTGCCACGGTTTGCTTCAATCTGCTTGAGCATTTACGGGTAAGCAAACGTTCCACTGACTCTGTTGTCGAACACGATCCCTGGCTCCCGGAAATCCGTATCGAAGAAACTCCATCGTCAAATTATGACAAGAAGCCAAAAACGCGACCCTCGGCTTCTGAAAATTCAAATGCCGCAGATTCCGCATCTACCAAAAGCAAAACAACTAAAAAAACCAACCCTTCCCTACCTAAAACAAACACTCAAAAGCGGATGATTATTGAAAATCAAGGGCAACCTATTATTCTCGACTTTGGCTATGAGCGAAAATAATTTTCCACACCCTCATAAAGGTTTCTGGGAAACCCCCTTACATTTGCCAACTCTGTTATAACTAGCATTATTCACAACATTTCAAGTTAGCGGGTGGTTTTCCCAAAGGAAGAGAGTAGGCCTTGAGATGGCAAAAACGCGGAAGAAACAAAGCCAAACCATCTTTCAGGAAAGACGGGACTATAACGCCTGGGTGGCCAATGAAACCTTGGAGGATTATGCGCTTCGTTTTGCTCCCCGGTCGTTTCGCAAATGGTCAGCGTTTAGCGTCGCCAATACCGCATTTGGTTCTATTGCATTTTTGATGTTAGAAGCCATTGGCGGCTTCCTGACTGTAAAATACGGATTCACCAATGCCTCGTTGGCGATTCTGGCCGCCGGCGTTGTCATCTTTTTCACCAGTTTCCCCATCAGCTACTATGCTGCCCGCTACAATGTGGACATGGATCTGCTGACCCGCGGCGCAGGCTTTGGCTATCTCGGTTCCACTTTAACCTCCCTTATCTACGCGGCATTTGCTTTCACTTTGTTCGCTCTGGAAGCCTCCATCATGTCTCTGGCATTGCGGCTATATTGCAATATCCCCCTGGCCTGGGCTCATGTCATCAGCGCGGTGGTAATTATCCCATTAGTCACTTACGGCATTACTAATATCAACCGCCTCCAGGCCTGGACCCAACCGGTTTGGCTGCTCCTCCTTTTTACGCCTTACGTCGCCATCTTGGCGAGCGAACCAAAACTTTTGACGGATTTAATCCAATTTCCCGGTGCCAATAAAATCCGCAATGAATTCAACTGGATATATTTTGGCACTGCCATGACCGTCGCCTTGGCCATGGTGGTACAGATTGGTGAGCAGGTGGACTTTCTCCGTTTTTTGCCGGCGAAAACAAAAGATAATCAGTGGCGCTGGTGGACATCCATTATCATTGCCGGTCCCGGGTGGATCGTGTTCGGAGTATTAAGGCAACTGTGCGGCGCATTGCTTTGTTACCTGGTCATCAGCCATGGCGTCCCCCCCGCCAAGGCTTACGAACCTACTCAAATGTATCTAACGGCATACCAATATGTCTTTTCCGATAGAGAATGGGCAATTACCGCCACTGTGCTGCTGGTGGTGATCTCCCAGATTAAGATTAATGTGACCAACGCCTACGCGGGCTCGCTGGCCTGGTCCAACTTCTTTTCCCGCTTGACTCATTGTCATCCCGGACGGGTGGTGTGGTTGGTATTGACGGTTTTGATCGCCCTTTTGCTGATGGAACTGGGCGTGTTTAGCGCCCTAGAGCAGGTGCTGGCGCTGTTTTCCAATGTTGCCATCGCCTGGATCGGCGCCTTGGTCGCCAATCTTGTCTTGATAAAACCGTTTGGGCTTGGCCCGCACCATATTGAATTTAAACGCGCTAATCTGGCGGATCTCGATCCGGTTGGTCTCGGGGCAACCCTGATCGCAGCCATGCTTTCGGTGATGTCTTATTTGGGCTTTTTTGGTGAATTGGCTCAGGCATTCTCTGCACTGATCGCCTTGACGGTCGCTTTCACCCTGGCGCCTTTAATCGCGCTGATTGTTGAAAAAAAACAATTAAAATTCCATCGGCAAGAAAAATACCCCCCCACCCATTTAGATGAGCATTGTTCGATTTGCCGCAATCCCTTTGAACCCGAAGACAAGACCTATTGTCCCGCCTATCAATGCACCATATGTTCGCTGTGCTGTACATTAGAAACACGCTGTCTGGATGTTTGCCGTCCGAACTTGAGTCTTTCCGACCAACTCGGTCAGATTGCCAATCTGGTTTTGCCCGCGTTCATGTCTCCGCCCTTCCGGTTGCGCCTGCTTAAGTTCCTTTTTCTGTATCTCATTCTTTCCGCGGTCTGCGGTGTGATTTTCGGAGCAATTTATTATCAAGACTTCCAAACCCTAAAATCCCTGCCCATTGAAGCCACGCAGGCCCTCCAACTCAACTTCTTCAAGGTGGCCTCTGCTTTTCTTGTTCTGTTGGGCTTGGCCGCCTGGTGGATGGTATTGAATACCGAAAGCCGCCATGCCGCGCAGAAGGAATCCCTTCATCAAACACAATTGTTATTAAAAGAAATCGACCAGCACAAACTCACCGACCGCAAACTACAACGGGCAATGAAAGCCGCCGACCAAGCAAACCTGGCCAAGAGCCGCTTTCTCAGTGATTTAAGCCATGAAATCCGCACCCCGCTCAACAGCATCCTTGGCTATGCCCAAATTCTCAGCAAAGATCCCAAGGTTCTGGCCCATCGAAGCGATGCCGTGATTACCATCCTACGGAGCGGCGAACATCTCTCCAGCTTGATTGAAGACATCTTAGACATCGCCAGGATTGAAGCGCGGAAATTTAATCTCAAGCCCGGGCCTTTTAACTTTCCAGCATTAATTGAACAACTGGTCAGCATGTTCAAACCCCAGGCAGAAACCAAAGGATTGTCTTTCCATTGCCTAATCCCAGGAAAACTGCCTCAACAAGTCCGGGGTGACGAGCAGCGGATAAGGCAAATTCTTATCAATTTACTCGGCAATGCAGTGAAATTCACCTCTCAAGGCAAAGTACTGTTTAGAATCGATTACAGCGGAGAAGTAGCGCGATTTGAGGTTATAGATACGGGTTCTGGAATTCCATACGAATCCTTGGACGCCATCTTTATTCCCTTTAAACGCTTGGATAACAATCAAGGGAATGCTATCCAAGGCAGTGGCATTGGTCTGACCATCAGCAAGATTTTAGTTCAAATCATGGGTGGAGATCTCAACGTTGAGAGTCAACCTGGCAGAGGTTCGAAATTTTCGGTCCAGCTTTTCTTACCCGAACTGCAAGCCGTCAATGAAGCCAGCAGTCAAGATGAAACCACCGCTTTAGAGAAGATCATAGGCTATCGAGGGCCGAAAAAGAAAATATTAGTGGTAGATGACCAACCGGCCCATAGGGATATTCTCGTCTCGATGCTGACACCCTATGGATTTCTCCTCACCCAAGCCAATAGCGGCGAACGCTGCCTGGAGCAAGTGCTGGAAGACGATCTTGACGCGATATTTCTGGATATGTTGATGCCGGGGATTGGCGGGTTGGAAACGGTAAAGCGCTTGAGGCAAAGGGGATATAAAAAAACCGTGATCATGGTGAGCGCTAACGCCTACCCAGAAGAAATCAACAAGACCATGGCGGAAGGCGCTGATGATTTTCTTACCAAACCTATTGACTTGGGCCAGGTCTTGAGCAAAATCAAGCGCCACCTAGAATTGGACTGGACGGCTATGACAGATGACACTCTATCTGCCATGCCTTCAGGTGAATCCAATGCAGCTTATGAACATCCTCCGCTGGAAATATTAAATGAAATGTCTGCGTGCGCCCAAATAGGTGATTTGCGGGGGCTGTCTAATCATCTTGAAAATCTAATGGCTCGCAACAGCCGTTACCGCCCATTTGCCAACCGCCTGAGCCTTATGATCCGGGAATTCCGGCTCAACGACATCAAACAGTTGCTTCGCCAGGAACTTTAAATGAATACCCACACTTGTAATTCCGAAGGTACGGTCATGATTGTGGATGATGTCCCCGCAAATCTTGCCCTGTTATTCGATACTCTGGAGGAAGCAGGCTACCGGGTACTGGTTGCAACCGATGGCTCACAGGCCTTGGAGCAACTTCAGCGGGTCACGCCAGACCTTCTGCTGCTTGATATTTTGATGCCAGGGATGGATGGTCTTGAGACCTGCCGGCAATTGAAGGCCGATCCAGCCTTGAAATCCATTCCAGTGATTTTCATGACCGCCTTGAGCGAACTAAACTACTTGCTGTCTGGGTTCCGCGAAGGCGCGCTGGATTATATCGTCAAACCGATTCGCAACCAGGAAGTATTGGCGCGAGTTGCGGCTCACATATCACAAGCGCGCAAGATTAAACGCTCGGAACAAGTCCTGGTTCAAAGCGGTCTCACCGCAGTTGCCATCAATGCCAACGGTGAGATCACCTGGTTTTCGCCTTCGGCGGAGATTTTGCTGAAAGCGCTAGAAAAGAAAGACTTTGAAGCAAACTCTCCGCCGTTCTTACCCGCCCCATTAGGACAATGGGCAAAAACCCAAATCGATTCTGACTGCAGTGCCCAGCCCCGCAAACTCGTTTACAAATTCCGCAATATACAGGTAATGGCCCAAATCGCGCCTTACCAATCCGAAGGTGAATATTTTATTTTACTCTCGACTAAATCGTCCGAGTGGAACCTTAATTTCATTCATGACAATTTTGGTTTATCTTTGCGGGAAGCCGAAGTATTAATGTGGGTCGCCCGCAGCAAAACCAACCGCGAGATTGGACAAATTCTCGGTATCAGCCATCGCACGGTAAACAAGCATCTTGAGCATATTTTCGAGAAATTGGGCGTTGCGACACGAGCCTCAGCCGTAGCCGTGATTATGGACCAAATTCAACACAACCATTGTTACCTTGATCAGAACTAGCCCACCTCAATCGGATACCCACCAGTTTCAATCCACCCACGGCCGCGCCTGTTTGATGACCAACTGTCCCCGGCTGCCGTCATCGGTTTCGGTGATTTTGAACTCGATCTCCATGGCGAAACCGTCCCCGCCACCATAACGCTTTTTGAAATGGTGGTGAATCAGACCCAGGTAGCGGCGCAGTTGATCTCTTTCTTCCGAAGTCAGCACGGTTTCCGTGGTGACCGGCCGGCCGTACACTTCGGTGATGTTGGAGTGGCGCAGGAAGACGGTTTCCCAGGCTTCGGAGGTACTGGATGCCGGCAATCGCGCCATGACATATTCATCGGGGACAGGAAAAATCTCTTGATCACCGATAGTCACCGGCTCCGGGTTGGTCACGGAAATTTCGCCGTACTGGGCATTGACGGTATGGCCCGGCCAGATGGGATTGTACAGGTTTTTGCTGACCGCCACCCCGTTGGCCTGTTCATCCCCGTAATTGGGATGAATCAAAACTCCCATGTAGGTACTGAAATGATCCACCCGCCAAAACTCCCGTTCCTCCACAGCCTCGTCCGTCCACAGGCTGGCCCAGACTTTTTTCACGCTCTCGATCAACGGTCCTTCGTCCGGCTGGTGGGTGGTGGAACGGTATAGCCCCGCGCCGTTGAAGCCAGGCAAGTCTTCGTTGTTGGTGCTGGAGCGGCAACGCAAAGATTGCGTATAAGGCGGCCCCGGCGGATCCCAGAAAAGGCGGACCCTCTCAATGGCATCTATCATGGCCTGGGGCGCTTCCCCGCGTTTGATGCGCTTGCGCAACGCTTTCAAGGCTTCGGCCCGGAATGTTTCATCGCTGGGGAAACGCGCATCTTCCAAAATGGCCCGCGCCTGGTCATAAAATGACGTTCCGGTTTCTCCCGGACCGCAAAGCCCGGTTTGATCTTCGCCGCAGCGGGGCAGGCTCATGAACTCATCGTACAGGGCAAAGGGAACGGCGTAACCTGCCGGCGCCACCCCTTCGGGTAATATTTTTCCCAACTCGGCCACATTGGCGGCCTTGACCCCGAATGCCCGCCAGTCTGAAAAGCCGATTTCGGACAAAGGTTGCGGTTCGACTGCCGTAAGATCACTTGCCGGGATGGCGGGGGAATCCGGCCGCAGACTATCAAGCCAGTCCTCCGCCGCTTGCCGGGTTGCCGCTGACAGTTCCACCCCCTTGGCGGTGGCGCGGAAATGCACCCACTGACCGATCAAAGGCGCGATGGCCGCTTGTTGGGACGCCTGACGGATAAAGACGTTGGGACGGCGATCCTGCTTGGCCCGCAGATTGATGTGAGACAAGGTGGTCTGGGGCGTTTCGGTAATAATCCCGGCCACCCTGCCCAGATCATTGGGAACAAAGGTCAAAATGGCCACATCCCGGAGACCCGGCGCGGGATCACCGGGACGAACCACGCGCAACCGGCCGTAACTTTCCCCGGGATTGAGCACCGCCTGTTGAACATCGCCAAAAAGCGCCTTGGAGTCGATGACCGGAACACCCGCCTCCTGCAACATTGGTTGATGTTGATCCAACAATTCCAGGTGGGTTTCACCCACCGGGTGGTAGACCAATTTACCGGCGGCAAAAGGCAGCGCTTTCACCATCAACCGGTAGGCTTGCACGATATGCTCGCCCGATACCGGGTCGGTGGGCCAAAATTCCAGCGCGTAACGGTCCGTGGCTGGATAATAGACGATGGAACCTGCCAGATTGCGGCGCCGGCGGCTGAAATAGGTCTCCGCGCTGAACAACGCGTTCGCCTGCTGGTAGGGTTGATCGGTATATCGTTTCAGCGCCGTATAAACAAAGTCGAAATGGTAGGGATAACGCCCGCTGTTTTGGAAATAGAGCACCGGATTGGGGGTATCCACATCGGTGATCACAAACTTGACTTCCTTGACCCCCACCAGTCCCGCATTGGTGGAAGTCACCGCCAAGGCGTCAAAGCCCTTTTGATCGGGCAGCCATAAGGCGCCATCGCCTTCTCCCAGCAAGCGGTACGCCAAACGATCCGCCTGATCCCAGGCCCGGGTGACCAGCAACCGGGTTCCGGCCAAGGTGGGCAACAGCCGCATTTCCACGCGGTAAACCGGCTTGCTGCCAACACCTGCCGGCACCACGACCTCATCCAGCAGCGCTGTTTTGGTGGCCGGATTGTAAACGGCGCTGACTTCCCCGGGCTGGGTTTGATAAGGTTCCAGCGTTTCCAGCAGGAAATGCCATTGATCCCCGTCTCCAACCCGCCGCAGCCGCGCCAGACGGTAGTCCTGCGGGCCAATCCGCACCGCGGGCACGGTCAAAACCCTTTCCACCGGTGAATAAATGGACTGGCTTGCCTGACTGGAAAAGGTCAGTCCCCAAAGGATTCCCATTATCCACCAACAACGAAAGTTGACTGACATTAATGCACTCCCAATAACTGAAACCGCAATGTATCCGCTAAGTTTTCCCGGATCAAATCCACGGTATAGTGACGGCGGCTGCCATCGGTTAACAGCACTTCCAGATCCGGAATGTGAACCCGGCCATCGGCGGGAAAATAAAAGGCGGATTTTCCCGCCGGCGAGATAACTTCCCGCAAATCCTTGAGCATAAACCGAAAACCGGCCACCGTTGTATCACGCGCCAACCGCGCCCGGTAATAACGGTTTTCCCCGGCTACTTTGACGGGATCAAGGGTCAGGGTTTCCGAAATAAAATCATATTGGCCGGAAACCGCCGAATTGACCGATCCTGCCAGATATACCGCGCCATGATCCTTGTGTCCTTGCAGTTCCCGGCCCGGCGCGCCAATGAAAATCCCCTCTTCGGTCATTGCCAGCGCCGATCCAAAGCGGTCCTGGGGCCTGCCTTTGGGAAGAGACAATCTCCTGTGGGAATGCCAATGACCTGCTTCCTTGACGATCAAGTAAGCGGCGCCACTGCGGAATCGGGCCGCAGTTTCTCCCGGCGCGCCAATCAACAGTTGGCCGTTCCTCCACACCAGACGGCTGCCAAAGGCGCCATCCTCGGCGGTTTTGTCCGATGCCAATAGCACCTCCTCCCGCCATCCCTCCCGAGTGCGCGGTAAACATACACCACGCCGGAAAACAGCTTATCCCCCACATCCTTGGTCGGGGAACCCACCGCCAGAAGATCTCCTTCCAGCGCCAGCGCGGCGCCGAACTGTTGCAGGCACTCGGCATCCGGCGGCGCCAGGGAATCGGCGGGCACGGTGCTACCCTCCCGCAATGCCGCGAGGGAATATATAAACACTGCCCCCACATCCTCCCCGCAAAAGGGCGCGTCTCCCTTGGCAATGGCGAAGTTCTGGGTATCAACGCCGGATTTCGGTATCAACGCGCCCTTGAATTGCACTACATCCTTGGCCACCGATCCCACCGCCAGCCACTGCCCGGTCATGGCGAGGGAGAGGCCGAAACGGGCATCGGCCTCGGGCGTGGGATCGCTTATTTGGGCGGCAAGCCCGCAAGGTTGTCCGGCTGGACAATGGTACAGATAAACCCTGCCGGCATTTTTTTCCTCTTTGACTTCGGCAAATGGCGCACCCACCGCCAACCACCCTTCATGGGAGGCCAGCGCCGTGCCGAATCGCTGGCTGGCTTGACTTTCCGGCGGTTGAATCACTTCAAGCAAACGCCAGTTTCCCGCCGGGTCTTTTCCATAGCGGTAAACCCGTCCGGTGTCTTCCTTCGGGGCGGCTACCGCCAATGCCTGATCCACCCAGGTGACGGCGGCGCCGAAACCTTTTGCCTGGGCGGAATCCTTAGGGCTAAATGCCACAACTTGCCCCCATTGATCCGGAAGCGGAAAGTCACGTTGGAAAACCACGGCTCTGTCGTGTCCTCCAATCACCGCCAAGCCGTTTTTCACATCGAGGGACTGCCCGAACTTGGCGATATTTTCAAACGCAACCGGCACAATCCTTTGAAATGCCTCGTCTTCCGCCGCTGATGACATACTGCCAATCCCTCCTAGGAGTAGCACGGAAGCAGCATAGCCGACAATTTTCATTGAACGCACCTTCCCAATCATTCTAGATGTTGAAATAAACGCAACTTCCCTGCCAATAATAATTTCCCAGTGCCAACAACCACTTGGTAATTGAGTGACGCCCAATCTAGATACCCTGATTGTGTTATTTGACCTACGGAATGCGTCATTTGCCACACCTGGAACACGCCATATCATCCAGGATTCTTCCGAACATTTTCATTTACAAGCCATTTTTAAAAATGGCCCGGATTCTGCAATAAAACCAATACTCATAATTAGAATTTTTCCGGAGGATCGCATGTTCTCGGCACGTTTGATTACCCTCGCCTTGACGGGGCTACTGATACAATCCCCTGCGCTTCAAGCCAAGGTCAATGATATTGATAAACCACTGGATCACCCTGCCATCCCGTTGCTGGATGAAGATGGCAAACACGTCCTGGAAAGCGGCAAACCCTACAGCCCGAGGAAATCTTGCGCGGGTTCCGGGTGTCACGACTACGACAAAATCACCAGCGCCTATCACTTCGAAATGGGCCGGGACGAAGGCAATGACAACTTCGGAAAGTTCAATAACTTTCTGGGCGCCAAATCCCTGGTAAGCCCCGGCTGGTTTGGCGGGTTCAACTGCATGGGAGGCAGCATACCCACCCTGCTCGCCAACAAGAAAAACGGCTATAAGGAAATGTTCCGCGACTACGGCGCCGCTGGCTTCATAGATTGTTCCAGCTGTCACGTGGGTGGCGGTTTCGGGGAAAAAGACCGCCATGGCATCCGCTACACCGAGCGGGACCCGGCCACCATTCCGCCTTACGATGGGGATTACTACAACCGGGGCACCGACGAGAACAATGAAGACACCGACAAGCTCACCGTCGCCAAATGGGACTGGCACAAAAGCGGACTACTGGAAGCCGACTGCATGTGGTGCCATGTCAATTCCGACACCATGACTCTGCCCGATGAAAGAATGAAAGGCCGGCGAGGGATGATTGGTGACTACCGCAGCGCCCGGCGGGAATTTATTAGTGAAAAACAATTCCGCTATGCCGCCAATACCATTTGGGAGTTCGTCAATCTTAACGCCGGCAAGGAAGGCGAGCCTTTGAAGGCATTAACCGTGGAACGGGAATGGGACGAAGAAGGTAAGGATTACACCCTGAAGAAGGATGCGGAAGGCAAACCCATTATCCACTGGAACCCGGTGGCCTTTGACGATAGGGGCAGAATCCACGTAAAAATGATGCGCTTTGCCGAAACTGACAACTGCATGGCTTGTCATCGCACCAGTAATTCCCGTCGGGGATTTTATGGCTATGGCGATGATGCCCTAGCAGAGCTGGACCCCGAAGATCAAACCCTGGTGGAAGATTACAAGGACGACGTCCACAAAGGCAAGGACCTGGGTAAATATTGGCAAGGCGAATCCCGTATTATGGATAACTGCAACGTCTGCCACAGCCGGGGATACTTCAAAGGCAAGTTTGAGAACATCAATTTGGATCAGGATCATAACTTCCTGAAAGGCCATTCGGACATGGATATCCGCAACGACCTGGACTTCGCCGACGGTATCCGCACCTGCGAATACTGTCACGTGGAAGGTCAGAACGCGCGTGGCGAGCCACCGGTCATTCCATCCAAACAGCCAACCCTACTGGCCGCCCATCTGGAACGGTGGAAAAACAGCGGTTACATGCTGGGATATCCACAAGATAGTCTGGAGAAAGTCGTACAAACCCATTTTAGGGTATTGAATTGCCAGACTTGCCACATCACCAACAAAAAAGGCCGCGGGGGCAAGCCACTTCAGATCATGTACCGTTACCGCGACGACCAAAACCACCAGCGCAAGATTGTCACCTACAATCCGCGCCTGCGTTATCTGTGGATTGATACCACCACCGGCTGGGCCCTGCCCCGCTTTGAACGGGGACTGGTGGTGCAACTGCAAAAGGACGCCGACGGCAACAACGTCGAGGTGGAAGTCGATGGCCGCAAGCGCTTTGTGGGCGATATCATCGATCCTGAAACCGGAGAAAAGCTCCCGGGCCAGGTTACCGCAAGGGTTTCCTACGGCAGCCTGCGCATCGGCGATCCCCTGGATGCCGATGGCTACCGGTCGCTGAAAAAGGCCTACGACAAACTGATGAAGATGCGTCATGGACCGCAACTCAAAGGCCGCCAGCCGGATGTAAAAATGGTGTGGATGGAATCCAACGAGTACATCATTTCCCATAACGTCCGGCCTGCGGTGTCCGCCCTCGATTGCGGCCGGTGCCACGACAAGAAGCAGGATGGCTCTTTCAGCTCGCTGCTCTCGCAAAACGGCGTGCTGGGCGACGGTAACCGCAAGGAAGTCACCACCCTGCCCGATCCCAAGCTGGTTCAGGAAGGGGTCGTGGTTATGGGCATGCCCTACATGAAGCTGGCCGAGGATGGCACCATCTATGAGAATGAAAACGACATCCTCTTCGCTACCTTGGTGGACCCTTTTATGACTGTGAACGATGCCACCAACAGCCGCTTCGTTGGCGGATACTTCAAAAAGGTATCCATGGCGGAAGGCATCAAAAAGCTGAATCTCAAAGCCAAAGCGCCGGATGATGGCGGCCCGAGTTATTTCATATTTGCCCAACGCTATGGCAAACCCACATTGAAAAATGGGGGGGCCGCGCTGCCTGCCAATACCATTACCAATAGCTTGGCGCCGAAGTGGCGGGTGGAAAGCCTGCTCTATCCCAAAAGCCAGTCACTGGTGGATCTGATCCACAGCCGCGGCTTTGGCGATCTGGCATCGGATGCGGTCAGAATCAGCGTGCTGGATGAAAACAAAAACGCCCTGCGGGAGTTATTCGGCAACCGGATGATTGTGAAACTGCCGTACCGGGGCCGGGCCAAGGACAAGAATGGCATCGAAGTGCTGACATCCGTCGATGGCCTGGAAATTCACCGGATTGATCCCAACGACATCATCCAGTTCATTCCCCGGGGTCCCACTTCGAACCCCAATATTCCAACGCCCAAGGGAACCCGGCAACTGGATTTTGACGCGGAAGACGGCTATGTCCTTTTCTACACCAATTCACCCGGCTATTTCGCGGTAGCGGATTTGTAACCCCGACCTTCCCGAAACATCAGGGATGGTGTGTTAAGAGCGCAGGGATGCGCTCTTTTTTCTGGGTAGACATATTACTGAAAAAAGAAGGTAATGCTCATGCTTGGTAACCATTTCATATCAAATCTGACATCCAAAACCGCGCCTTGGCTCGCCGGCGCCGGCCTGGCCGGAGGGCAAGCGGGACTGGCGGTACGTTGCACCGTCCCGAGCCAGGGTCTCTGCTCCGGATGCGGCAGTTGCGCCGTGGTCGTGGCCTCCCTGGTAACCTGGGCGGTAGTCCTGAAAAAACGCAAGGGCGATGCGTGGTATATCGAAACCACCCGGGATGCGGACAAATAATAATCAGCGTTGTCTTTTCATCCGTGCATCCCGCCCAAAAACTCACTTTGGCGCTCACTTTGGTGCTGCTTCCACAGGCTGTCTTCGCCTTCAATGTCAGCGCCACATTGGAAGCTAAATTCCAGGTGGACAATCGTTTCACCGAAGATCCCCGCATCCTTGGCGAGTTATGGGGAGATGCGCGCCTGATTTCCCTGAAGCAGGATTGGCAAATGAAGATTTCCGCGGCGCAACGGATCAGCAGCCTGGCCAACGATAGCCAGGGAAAACTCTACCAGGCTTTTCTGGAGAAGCATTTTACATTTCTAGACAGCCATTTACGCCTGGGCCGGTTTCAGCGCACCGACGTCAGCGGCTTCTATACGCTCGATGGCGCCCAATTCGACTATCGCTTGTCCGGTTGGCATTGGCAATTCTACGGCGGCAATCCCCACCGGATGGATCAGGTGCAATCGGTGGATGGGGATTATGTCTTTGGCGTGGCGGGGGAATATCAGCAACAGCTCGATTGGCAGTGGGGTTGGCTCACGCTCTCTTCTTTTTCCTTCCGCAGTGGATTCCAGCAATTTAGGAACAGCCGGAGTTCCCGCCGTCTGCGCGGTGGCGTCAACTATACCGGCAAGCTGGCGGGCCGCCCGTTTGAAACCGGGCTCAATACCGTTTACCGGTTTGACCGCAAGGCTTTTGAGGACGTGTTCTTTAATTTGCGTCTGGATTTGACCGATAATCTGAGATTCCGCAGCAATTACGAATACTACCGGCCAAGAAATCCCTTTCCCACTTTCCGGGAGCGGTTTGTCAGCGCCTATGCCCTGGGGGAACAAAGCCTATTCCGGGCGGAATTACATCATCGGCCAACACAAAATTGGCATTATTTTATCGGCGGCCAAAGGGCCACCAAAGTAGATGGTAAGGATGGCTATGGCCTGCGCGCCGGTGGAGACGCTTCCCTCCCAGGACAAATCCGGATCAATCTGCTGTATGACTTTCTCGAACTGGAACAGGAACGGGCGCACAGCGTTTATGGCGGCATTACCCAACCGGTCAACTCGCGCCTGGAGTGGCATCTAAACGCCGCCCTGCGCCGGGAAGACAAATTGCTCTACGGCGTCAACTGGGCCCGGGGGGCGGAAATCGGCGGCCGGTATATGATTGACTTCAGTAAAGTGGTCATCCTTTCTTTTTCCTACATCGCCAACAGCAAGCGCAGGGATGATTATGTGGGCGCGTTGCGGTTTATCTATTACTTAGACCGGTTCATGCCCAAGCAATGAAAGCGCTGATCGTCTGTCTATTTACCATTATCTTAGAGGCTGCCTTTGCCGCGGGAATATCCAAGATCCCGTCCCCACCGGTATCGTCAGCCCAGGGCCAGGAAACTGCATCATCTTATTCCCGGCCAGGGACTGCCGACATAGACCTCATGAAAACATGCACATCAGTTGATCCAGACCCTGACAGTCAAGAAATCCTTTTTTCACCCCGATGCCTGAAAGAAGCAAGTGGGGATCAGGGGAGTGGTTTGAGGGCGTACGCGGCCTGGACGGCCGCGTCCGAGCCTCCAGGGATGGATTCACGGCGTCCCGAAAACCACTCCCCTGCTCCCCACCCTCCATACAGTAAAGACAAGGAAAAAACCTGGTGGGAAAAACGAGAAGAGAGAAAACCGGATATTTATTTTCCCCACAACGTTCACATGGAGATCATGAAGCAGGAAGGGGATATGTGCATGATCTGCCATTCCTATCAGCCCACCCGGGAAACCGATCCCGAAAAACTGCGGGCCATGACGGAAATTCTTAACGAACCCCTCAAAGCTATGTGTCACGACTGCCACGTGGTGGAAAGGCGGGCGCCTTGGCGCTGCGATTTGTGCCATCCCGACAAAACCAAAATCTGGCCGGAGGATCATAAGTTCGGCTACATCCAGCACCACGCCGAAACCGCGCGCAAGGACGAGCGAGCCTGCCGGGAGTGTCATCTGGAGCTGTCTTTTTGCACCGATTGCCACTTCCGCCGGGAAATCTCCGGCACCGGATATCATCCTTTGGGCTATATCACCCTGCACGGCATGGAAGCCCGCACCATGCCCTCCAATTGCGGCCGCTGCCACAATAATTTTTATTGTGACGATTGTCACCGGAGGCGGGAATGATGCGATTGCTTGTACTCATTCTCACTTTGCTTATTCAATCGGCTTATACCGTAGAGAACATTGAAGTATCTTTGGAAAAAGGCCAACTGCTTCTGACTGAACGTCACAGCGGCTGGGGCAGGCCCCGCTGTATTAGTTGCCATGTCCTTTCCAGGATTCATAAAGACGCCCCCCATATCCGGGGCATCGTGGCAAAAAAAGGGTTTGAAACCTGTACCGGCTGTCACGGCAGCAACGGCACGGACCGGCCGCGCCGCTGCCTGATCTGCCACAACAGACAAGATCTGCCTTTTTCTCCCCAACAAACCGGGACCCATCAACACGATTTCAACATAGATATCGATCAGCCTTTAGAAGACCACCATTGCCTAGTATGTCACCAGGCGTCAGACATGGACGGTAATTGGGAACTAGGAATTGATCTCACCCATTTTCCCGACGCCAACGGCGTGCAAGAACCCTACCGCCACGAATCGGAATTTTGCCTGCGCTGCCATAACCGACTCCACCAACAGCCGGGTTTTCCGGTGCGCAGCAGGAGCCTGCAAGATCCCCTTACCATGATCCCCTATACCTGGCGCCACATGGACGAGCACGGTATCCCCTCCGGCAGCGGCAAACGTATTTATGCCGGATTGCGCCCGCCTTACCGCTATGGCGTCACCCTGGCCTGCACCGATTGTCACGCCATGCACGGCACCAACAATCCCAAACATATTATCGATAACAGTTCCAAAGGCGCCTTCGCCCTGGAGATACGGGACCAGGACATCCCCGTCCAGGTCATCGATCACGGCGATTATTCCCAGCTGTGCGTGCTTTGCCACGAAATGAAGCAACCCCTGGAAGACGCCCTGGTGGATACCGGCAACGGCCTGTCCGGCGTGCACCGGGTTGGCGATGATTGCCGCCTTTGCCACACCCACGGCAAACCGGGGATGACTGGATTGTAACCATGAGATGGGTGTTAATGGGAATGTTGATCTGTGTTGCCTCCGTGGCGGAGGAAAAGCCAAAGACCCCGCCCCACCATCATTTAGTGGATGTTCCCGTCCCCAAAACCATGACCATCCGATCTCCCTTGAAAATGCCCCCGGAGGGCAAGCTGGATTGTCCGGTATGCCACGGTATCGACAAAATAGACGAAATTCCCTTCGAGGAAGTGGACAAGGACGATCCAAACTTTCTGCGCGGCGGGCCGTATTCCGACCTCTCGCAATTTTGCTTCAACTGCCACGAAGAAGAAAAACACGAACGCCCCAACATCCACGCCATGCTCGATGAACACGGTGAAATCATCGAAGACCACTGCACCTACTGCCACGAAGAAAAACCCGACCGGAAAAAGGCGCAATCCCTGGAGGAAGTCAAACTCAGGGCGCCGGTGGATACCTTGTGTTGGGGTTGCCACTTGAAAACGCCCCACTTGAACTACTCCT